>NZ_MUFJ01000032.1:0-42760 GCF_001996245.1 Salinivibrio sp. MA607
CATGCCGAGAATTAGGGTAGATGACCGAGCTGAAGTTTTTGCACGAATAAGGCAAATGGTTTTGAATTTATTAAAGCAAGAGAAGAGTTTCAAAGCCGGCATTCAACGCAAGCGAATGATGTGTGCGATGGACCAAGAGTACTTAGCGACCGTGCTGGGAAGCCTTTCATGACGGGGATGTTCATGCGTTTTCCGTGATATGACAGCGAAACAAAAACGCCGCGTTGCGATTAAAGCCGTCACTATTTCCTTTGCGATTTTGCTTTTCTTTCTCATTATTGGTCAGATTTTGTTAGAAGCGATGCAAATTCCACTGCCCGCATTTCAAGCCGCGGGCGGTTTAGTACTCCTTCTTTTTGCTCTGACCATGATTTTCGGCGAAGGCAAACCCAGCCAAGAGGCCAAAATGCTGAGCGAAAACGTGGATAAAGCCGAGATAGCGGCAACGGCCGTTTACCCCTTGGCTGTGCCTTCCATTGCCTCCCCTGGCGCCATGATGGCCATTGTGATGCTCACCGATAACAACCGCTATGCCATTGCTGAACAAGCGATCACAGCGGGAGTGATGTTTTTAGTTCTGCTCGCGACCTTGGCTTTACTCCTCGGGGCCAATGTGATTCACAAGGTGATTGGTAATGTGGGCGCTTCTATTATCAGTCGCGTAATGGGGCTGATTCTCGCCTCGGTGGCAGTGGCTAATTTACTCGAAGGGGTCCAAAAGTTTTACCACTTAAGTTAGACCTTTGGCGAAAGCCTTGGCTGGCTCACACGGAGCCAGCCCAACCTACCTCACAAAACACCTGATTTTTCCTGCGATTGCCTACAACTAAGCTCGACTAAAGTTGCAATGTCGCTTTGCCTAACCCCTGCTATCGTCATTACGTAACATTCCATTAACGTAATAAACAAGGAGAAGGCGATGGCGTTTCAAAGCAAGGAACACGCAAAAGCCTACTGGGACAGAAACGTAAAACTGATGATCAGCTTACTGATTGTCTGGTTTGTGGTCTCATTTGGCTGCGGGATCTTATTCGTTGATGCTCTCAATACCATTCAAATTGGCGGCTACAAATTAGGATTCTGGTTTGCTCAGCAGGGATCGATTTATACCTTCCTCGGCATCATTTTTGTGTATACCAAACAAATGCGCAAACTCGATCGCGAGTTCGGTGTTGACGACGAGTAAGAGGATAAACACATGGATTTAAGAACCATTACTTATATTGTTGTCGGGTTCACATTCGCACTCTACATCGGGATTGCAATTTGGGCACGCGCAGGCTCCACCAAGGAGTTTTACGTCGCGGGCGGCGGGGTCAACCCCATCGCAAACGGGATGGCCACCGCTGCAGACTGGATGTCAGCCGCTTCCTTTATTTCAATGGCCGGCTTAATTGCCTTTATGGGTTATGGCGGTTCGGTGTTTTTAATGGGTTGGACTGGCGGCTTCGTGCTTCTTGCATTGCTGCTCGCGCCTTATCTCCGTAAGTTTGGCAAATTTACCGTGCCAGAGTTTGTCGGTGAGCGCTTTTATTCAAAAACCGCACGTATCGTCGCTGTCATCTGCTTAATCATCGCCTCAGTGACGTATGTTATCGGTCAGATGAAAGGGGTTGGGGTGGCTTTTGGTCGCTTTTTAGAAGTGGATTACTCCACCGGGCTATTAATCGGTATGGTAATCGTCTTTATGTATTCCGTGATGGGCGGGATGAAAGGCATTACTTACACCCAAATTGCTCAATATTGCGTACTCATTTTAGCTTACACCATTCCCGCAATCTTTATTTCCCTTAACTTGACTGGTAATCCGTTCCCACAACTGGGTCTCGGTAGCACCATGGCGGGCACCGATCAGTATCTGCTCGATCGACTGGATCAGGTGGTCACCGAACTTGGCTTTGTGGAATACACCACCGCAGTGCGTGGCAGTACGCTCAATATGTTTGCCTACACCATGTCACTGATGATTGGTACTGCTGGCTTACCCCACGTCATTATCCGTTTCTTTACCGTGCCTAAGGTACGTGATGCTCGGGCTTCTGCGGGTTGGGCGCTGTTCTTTATCGCGATTTTGTACACCTCAGCACCTGCGGTCGCGGCAATGGCGCGCTTGAACTTAATGGACACTGTGAATCTGCCTAATGGCGACAATCTTGTCTATGACGAGCGTCCAGACTGGTTCAAAAACTGGGAAAAAACCGGGCTACTTGGTTTTGATGATAAAAACGGCGATCAAAAAATTCAGTACACGTCGGATCCGGCAACCAACGAATTACGCGTTGACCGCGATATTATTGTCCTGGCCAACCCCGAAATCGCCAAACTGCCTAACTGGGTGATCGCCTTGATTGCCGCCGGTGGCCTGGCGGCCGCTTTATCGACCGCAGCCGGGTTATTATTGGCTATATCGTCCGCGATATCCCATGATCTGATTAAAGGGGTCGTCAATCCGAATATCAGTGAAAAAGGCGAGCTGATGGCGAGCCGGATATCCATGGCATTAGCGATTGCCGGCGCTGGATACTTGGGGCTCAATCCACCAGGCTTTGCGGCCGGGACAGTGGCACTTGCCTTTGGTTTGGCCGCGTCATCGATATTCCCGGTACTGATGATGGGGATCTTCACCAAAACCATCAATAAAGAGGGCGCAATTGCGGGTATGGTAGCGGGGATCAGTGTCACCCTGTTCTATGTCTTCCAACATAAAGGGATTCTGTTTGTCGCTGATTGGACCTACTTCGAAGGCTTAGGCAGCAACTGGATCTTAGGGATTGAACCCAATGCCTTTGGTGCAGTCGGGGCAGTCTGCAACTTTGTCGTCGCTATCATTGTGTCACGCATGACGAAGGAAACACCGCAAGAGGTGCAAGACTTAGTCGAACACGTTCGCATGCCATCGGGTGCGGGTGATGCGCAATCACATTGATACAGTGTTAAACTATCAAGCCCCTTCGGGGGCTTTTAAACGACCGATTATGTCCAGCCAAGGAGAGGCATGATGTCAACGATAACGCGTTTATTAACCAACAAGCATGTAGTTATCGCGATGCTAGTCGCGCCGGTGCTCGCAGTGATAGCCTATTTTGCGGTCGATGCCAGTGTGTCTGAAGCGCCCAAGGCGGCCCAACCGGGGAAAAGCTACCCGCTTGCTGTCCGTTCCAACTGTCGCTATACCAGCGGATTTTGTCAGCTCGAAAATGGTGATATGAAACTCAAACTGGAGTCACAAGGGATCGAGGATAATCAGCTGACGTTGCGGCTGATCAGTGAGTTGCCTTTAGAAGGTGTTCGTATTGGCCTGGCACAGACCTCGCCCCAAGCAATGCAAGCCACCGGTAATAAAGGTACCCACTGGCTCGTATCACTGCCGGCACCAAAGAGTAATGATGCACAAATCCGCGTCGCGGTGAGCATGGCGGGTAGCCATTATTTTGCGCAAACGCCTGCTACGTTTATCGAGCACAAGACCTTTTACACCGAACACCAGCAAGCCCAAGACGCATCATAGTCGACGACAAAATGCGTCATAATTGATGATACCATGATGACCCCAGCGAAGGGAGCCACTAGCTATTCAGCGACATCACGGCAGGTCGAATCGCGGCAATAATCACAGCGATTTTGTGTTCATAAGCTTGTTCAGCAAGCCAATGGTTCACATCGGCCCATCCGTCGCCATCCAAGTGAGCAAGTTCATCGACTTCAATATGGCCATCAATAGGATCAAATCGTCCTTCGACCTTGACGGTACCGATATCGGTTTCAAGGCGCGCGAATGCAAACGGCGTCATTATTTTCCTCGCTGTTGTAATAGGGTCCGTAGCTTCAGCGGCTTCACGGGCTTAGACAGATACGTAAAGCCTAGTCCAGTTACCGCCTGTTGTGTTTCAGTACTGCGGTCAGCGCTGATCATTACGCCATGAAAACAAGCGCCCAACTTTAGCTGGCATTGCTGTAATACTTGTAGGCCCGTTTGTTGGTTGGCTAAATGATAGTCACTCAGCACAAATTCAGGTTGCCATTGTTCACTGATTTGCTGCATTGCCTCGCCAACATCTTGCGCGCACCGCACATCACAGCCCCAACGTGATAAAAGCTGGGTCATTCCGGTCAAAATATCTTGTTCATTATCAACGCATAATACTCGGCACCCTTCCAACACCTGGGCGCTGTGCAGCGTTGGTGTGGCGCCTTTCGGAATAGCATTCACTTGGCGGATATCACTGCCATCAACAGTGATGGAAAAAACAGTCCCCTTGCCTGGCCATGACTTCAGTCCCAACGGTTGAGACAAGATTTGGCTAATGCCTTTCGCGATAGCCAGCCCCAGTCCCAGCCCCTGCTCTGCACCTTGGCGCTCAATCCGAGTGAACTCTTGAAAAATATCTTGCTGGCGAGCCAACGGGATCCCATCCCCATCATCCCAAACCTCGATTCGATAATCATGGCCGGTACGGCGCACGCCAAATAACACCCGTCCGTCTGGGTTGTAGCGAAAGGCATTGGTTAAGAAGTTTTGCAATACTCGCCGCAGGAGGGTTTTATCCGAGCGGACAATGGCCCGGCTGCGGCAGACATGAAAATCGAGGCCTTGTCGATGTGCTAACACTCCAAATTCCGCTTCAAGCGCATCAAAGACTTCACTCAATGGAAAGGATTCAATCCGGGCTTTCATCTTGCCCGATTCAAGACGAGAAATGTCCAATAAGTCTCCAATCAATACCTCAGCACTTTCGAGCGCACTTTCGATATGCTGCGCGGCGGTTTCTGTTTCACGGTTGACCGCCATTTCACTCAGTGATGAGGCAAACAAGCGCGCCGCATTGAGCGGTTGCATTAAGTCGTGACTCACTGCGGCTAAAAAACGGCTTTTTGACTGCGAGGCAGATTCCGCTTTACGGGTGGCGTCGATTAAACGGCTATTCAAGCGCTCCAATTCCTGGGTTCGCTCAGTCACACGCGCTTCCAAGGTTTCGTTTGACTGTTTGAGCGCGGCTTCGGCATCGCGGAACGCGGTGATATCGGTAAAGGTCATGACAAAGCCCCCGCCCGGCATCGGATTACCTTGCAATTCAATCACGCGCCCGTCGGGATGAACACGCGAGGACGTATGCGGCTTTCGTCGCGTTAAGTGCATCACTCGTTTGCTCACATGATCCTCCGGATCGCCCGGCCCACACAATCCCCGCTGAGCATTGAACCGGATTAAGTCTGCGACCGGTCGTCCGACTTGAATAAGCCCAGGTGGGAATTGGAACATATCGATATAACGCTGATTCCACGCCACTAGCCGTAATTGTTTATCCACCACCGATATCCCTTGATTGATATGCTCAATGGCGCCTTGCAAAAGACCGCGAGAAAAATCAAACAACTCAGAGGCTTCATCCACGATGGTGGCAATTTCCTCCAGCTGCATATTTCGTCCTTGTAGTGCAGAAGACAGCACCAGCCGAGCGGATGACGATCCAAACACGCCCGCCAGCACCCGCTCGGTATGACGAATTAAAGGGGCGCTGGCCTGTTGCTGTGGCATTAACTCCTCACCGCGCTGCTCAGCAAATTGGCTAAAAGCCTGGCGCATGCGTCGACGCCCCACGAAACGTGACGCCAGCATCTCAAGCTCTGCGACCGTGACTCGGCTTTGATACAAGCGCGCACCATCGTTTTCGGGTAATGGCATGCCGACAAATGCGGCGGCTTGCAAGCGCTCACTCAGTGACGGTCGTGTTAATAAAGACACAAAGATAAAGCTGACGGCATTCATCAATACGCTAAAGGCCAACCCCCAATCAATGATATTAAGCCCGGCGAGTGGAGGTAATGATGGTGGCGTAATCAGCCAGATAAGCATATTGGATTGCCCATCCCCTGCCAGCATCCCGGTTTGGACCATCATGGTCACCAACCAAAGCGAAAATCCGACCGTTAGCCCAGCGTACACCCCTTTTTTATTACCTTGCCGCCAATACAAGGCGCCAACCATGGCAGGTGCAAATTGCGCGATGGCAGCAAAAGACAGAAAGCCAATTTCTGACAAGGTTGGGACAGTTAAAATCAAATGATAGAAGCCCCAAGCGGCAATCAAAATCAAGAAAATCAGCGCGCGACGGACGTTGAGTAATAAACCAGAAAATTGCGCGAAATTGCGAGAGGCCATTTTCATACGCCGTAACAGCAGCGGCATAACAAGATCATTGGAGACCATAATGGCCAGCGCAATGGTAGAAACAATCACCATGCCACTGGCTGCCGAGGCACCGCCCATAAACGCCAGTAATGCCATGCCTTCCGCGCCCACAGATAAGGGCAAGCGGATCACATAGGCATCCGCCGGTGTACCGGGCAATAACGCTTGCCCGGCATAAGCCATGGGAAGGACAAAAATTAGCATCAGGAGTAGATAGGTTGGGAAGACTTTACGTGCCATGTTCAAATCGCTTGCACGCGTGTTTTCCACCACCATGGTATGAAACTGGCGCGGCAGACAAATAATCGCGGCGCCCGTTAAAAAGGTGTGAATGATTAAACTACCGACATCGGGCTCACCGATAACGCCTGATGCTTCAAGCGTTATTGGCAACGTCGGCGCTTGGAATAACAGCGCAACAACAAACACGCCAACCCCGAGAAAAGCCACCAGCTTAATGACAGATTCAAACGCCACTGCCATCATCATACCGCGATGATGTTCGGTGCTATCAATGTGTCGAGTACCAAATAACACCGTAAAAACGGCGAGAACGACACACACCAACCACGCAATTTGCGTTTGTTCTAAGCCAACACTCCGCCCCATTTCCGGCGAGAGCACGTCAAGGCCCATGGCAATGCCGCGTAGTTGCAACGCAATATAAGGGAGCACCCCCACCACAGCGATCAGCGTCACCATCACAGCCAGTCCCTGAGACTTGCCATATCGCGCCGCAATAAAGTCAGCGATCGAAGTGATATGTTCGCGTTTGGCAATCAGAATGAGACGAGCGAGAAAGCGCCATCCGAGGGTAAACACCAACATCGGCGCCAGGTAAATCGGCAAAAAGGACCATGGAGAGCTGGACGCTTGGCCGACGGTGCCAAAAAAGGTCCAAGAGGTGCAATAAACGGCAATGGAAAGGCTATAAATCCAAGGCCGCCATTTGTGAAGCCAGCGCGGCTGGCGATCGCCATACCAGGCAATGGCAAATAATGCCCCCATATAGAGCAGTGAAACAGAGACAATTACCCAGCCTTGTGTCATGACTCCCTTCCTGACGCCATAATGTGCCAAATCCTTTGGCTGGGTGTACCACGGCAACGGCGCCCACTCAATCATGCAATGCTGGCTTTGTGGGCGCTCTAGCTAACTTTATTGCAAGCCGGTAAGCCGTTTATTGCACACTGGCATGCTTGGCGCGTCGAAATTCGGGCTCACGTAATGGGAGCACAAAAACAGGCAACGCAAGCAGCGCCATTGCGTAAAAGGTTCCCGATGGCGAAACCGCATAAATCCACCCACTTGTAGTAGTAAGAGCCGCGACCACCGCGCCCATCGGCAACGCGTTATAAGCAGCTTGTGCAGCGACCAACCGCGTTCCGCATTCACGCTGAATATACTGCATGGCACCCAAGTGCGCACCGGCAAAGGTGACGCCATGGAGTAACTGAACCAACACAACGGGAATGGCTGCGGTGGTGGTGCCTGTTATCCCCCAACGGATCAATACGCCTAACGCAGCCAATTGGAATAACGACTTGGACGACCAACCGCTAAAAAGCCGGGCGCCGAGAGCAAATACGGCCACTTCTGATACGACGCCCAAGCTCCATAAATAGCCGACGATACTCTCGCTGTAACCGGCCTGCTTCCAATAAATCGCACTAAAGCTGTAATAGGCGGCATGACTGCCCTGCAACAAAGAGGCGATCAGCAAAAATACAATGACCTGACGATCACGGAATAGCTGACGCATCGACACTTTGCTGCCTGTCATATCATGCTCGCTTTGCGGCATGATGGTCGGACGACGCAAGGTCAGCAGTAAACATGCCGATAAGCCACCGATTGCCACCCAAGGAATAATTGCCGCCGATTGCTCGGTCACCAACCAGCCCGTTAAGCTCGAACCGACAATAAAGGCAATCGACCCCCAAAGACGCGTACGACCATAGTCGATATACCGATGACGCGCGTAATAGTTCGCTAACGCATCAGACAAGGGCACCGCTGGACCAATGGCTAAATTAAACAACACAGTGACGAAAGCTAGCCACCACACATTGGCGCCCATCATAGGATGCAAGGCACAGGTCACCAACGCCATCAAGGTCAACGCCCGCAGAGCCGGCAACAAAGCTTCAACCTGTTGCACACGCGGAGTAAACACTAAGTTGGCGACACATCGGGTAGCAAAACCAAGCCCAATCAAGGTCCCGATCACACCCGAATTAAGGCCTAGAGACTCAAACCATATCGCCCAAAACGGCAAATACACGCCATACGAAAAAAAGAAGCCGCCAAAATATTCTGACAACCAACGAAAGGGGGAACATTGGGTTAATGCCATATCATTACTTCATATTAAGAGACATACGGCGCTAAGTGTCGCAGTAATAGGACGGGAAAAAAAGACACAAGCGGCGCTTATTGATGGCAAAACATTGATCTCGTCGATGAAACCGTCGTAACTGGCTAGACTAAAGTCGGCTAGCAGGATCGCGAGGGCTAGGACACACTGAGGCTATCATAGTGAGGAGTGCGATTATGCCTGAACCTTTTGACACCTCGCAGCCACCGTTTGATTGCCTAACGCCCGCACAAGCCAAACAATGTCGACAAGCGCTGGATGTTGGCTATTTTCGACGTGGTGACAGCCTGATCCATGCAGGCGATACGGGTGAGCAGCTGTTTATCATTATTAAAGGCAGTGTCGAAGAAGTCTCAGAAGACGGCAAAGAAGTGTTTTCTCACTATACGTCTGAGGATTTATTTGACGTCCCCACGCTCGTGCACGGCACCGCCAAACATCAATACCGCGCCCTAGAAGATACGCTTTGTCACCTACTACCGGCCGAGGTGTTTCTTGCGATATACCATAGTAATCAAGACTTCCGCGATTACTTTGAGACCAACTTACAACGCCGACAAGCGTTAATGGTCCAGGCACGTCAGCAACAAAACCTCGCCGAATTTATGCTCACCAGGATTGATGATAGTAATATTCAACCTGCGTTATGTATTTCCCCAACGCTGACGATAAAAGCCGCGACCGCGCAAATGAAAGCCGAACGCTGTGACTGTGCATTGGTGACGTTTGATGATGGAGACTGCGGGATCATTACCCGGACGAACTTATTACACGCTTTGGTGCTCGATGGCTATGATCAATCTGCCCCCGTTGGCGAGGTGGCCACGCGCCCTGTGGTCAGTGTTGAGCGCGGTGACTTTCTTTTTCACGCCATGATCAGTATGACGCGCCAGCGCGTGAAGCGTGTGCGTGTGGTCGACCAGCAAGGGCAAACCGCGGGGATGCTTGACCTGCCGCAAGTGCTGAGCCTATTTTCAACCCACTCACACGTGCTCAACTTGCAAATTGCGCGCGCCCAAACCATTGATGAGTTAGTTATCGCCGCCAATAGCCAGAGCAAACTGGTGCATACCCTATTTAATAACGGCATCCATACCCGCTTTGTGATGCAACTCATCGCTACCGTGAATGAACAAATCATGGAAAAAGCCTTTCGCTTGTTGGTGCCCGAGAACTATCAAAACCAGTGCTGCATGGTGGTGATGGGCTCAGAAGGACGGGGCGAGCAAGTACTTAAAACCGATCAAGATAATGCGCTTATTCTCGCCGATGACCTGGACTGGCCGGATTGTCAGCAAGTCATGGCGACCTTTTCACACACGCTTTATCAACTGGGCTACCCGCCCTGCCCCGGCAATGTGATGGTCAGCAACCCCAAATGGGTAAAAACCGCCTCGCAATGGCAACAAACCGTGCGCAACCTCGTCCAAAGTGCCAATGAACAAAGCGTGATGGATTTGGCCATCTTAGCCGATAGCCAGGCGATTGCTGGGGATCTCAGCTTGATTAATGCGATCCAAACACCACTTCACGAGGCGTTAAGTGACAATATGTTGGCGCTTAATACCTTTGTGCGTCCCGCGCTGGCCTTCCGGGTTCCTTTGACCGTGTTTGGCTCGCTTAAAAGCAGTAAAGAAGGGCTAGATATTAAAAAAGGCGGCATTTTCCCGATCGTCCACGGTGTTCGCACCATGAGCTTAGAAAAAGGGATCACCGAGACCAATACCTTTGAGAGGCTCGCGCAACTGGCCCAGTTAGGCACACTTGCCGACGAGACGGCAGAAAACCTGTCAGAGGCGCTAAAACTGTTTATTCGTCTTCGTCTACGCCAACAACTTCGTGGTGAGCAGCAAAGTAACCGTCTGGATGTGGCCGACTTACCGTCGAGTGAACGCGATCTGTTGCGCCACGGGTTGCACGTGGTGAAAAAGTTTAAACAATCCCTCGCATTCCACTATCATGTGAGGGATTAACGTGAACGAGCTAGCTCGCTATTGGTATCGCTATCGGTTGCGCCACTCTCCTTATCGCGCGCTCTTTTTACCGCCAGATAAACGTACCCTGATATCACTGGATTGTGAAACCACCAGCCTTGACCCAGCTCATGCCGAGTTAGTCACGATTGCGGCGACACCGATCAAAGGCAATCGTATTCTGACCAGTCAATCGCTGACACTCACTCTTGCCGCGCCCGAAAGTTTAAGCGCCAGCTCCGTGCGCATTCATCAATTGCGTCATCAAGATCTTGTCCATGGTGTCAGTGCCAAGCAGGCCATGACCTCACTGATCCACTTCATCGGTAATCATCCTTTGGTTGGCTACCATATCCGCTACGACAAAAGCATTTTGGATCGCTATGCCCGTCAATATCTTGGTTTCCCGCTGCCCAACCCACTGATTGAAGTCAGCGACATTTATCAACGCAAATTAGAGCGCCTACTCCCTAATGCTTATCATGACATCAGCATGGAAGCGATCAGTCGCCATCTAGAGATTCCCCTTCCTGCTCGCCATGATGCTTTAGACGATGCCTTAGCAGCGGCCCTGATTTATGTTCGCCTGACGCAAGGCGAGATGCCAATCCCTCAATCTCGGTAATCCAGCGCCCTTGAATCGCAATAAAAGTGCGATCCAGCGCCCAGTAACTGGCCCGACAACACCACAATCCACTTAAAAATCAAGGGGCTCATCCTAAAGTCTAATTGCCGGATAGCCTTATCTGTCACACCTTTACTGCATGGTTTACGTTTGCCAGGCCGCGGTAACGCCTGACATCTCACGACATGGAAGCGCCGCGCGGAGCATCGCGGACACGAGGAGAAACAGGATGAGCGATAGTCACGTATATCCCGTCATGCCTTCAATTGCACAAAAGGCACACGCTGATGAGGCCAAATATCAAGCTCTCTATCAGCAGTCAATTACCGACCCTGAGGGATTTTGGCGAGAACAAGGCCAGATAATTGATTGGATAAAACCTTACAGCAACGTCAAGCACACGTCATTTGATACGGGGCATGTCGATATTCGCTGGTTTGAAGATGGCACACTCAACGTGGCGGCCAACTGTATTGATCGCCACCTAAAAGACAAAGGCGATCAAATCGCGTTGATTTGGGAAGGCGATGATCCCAACGACGATGCGACCCTGACTTACCAAGCCCTTTACGAGCACGTGGGTCGCTTTGCTAACGCCCTAAAAGCGCAAGGGGTTAAAAAAGGCGATGTGGTTTGCTTGTATATGCCGATGGTCATGGAAGCGGCCATCGCGATGCTTGCTTGTGCGCGCATTGGGGCGGTGCATACCGTCGTATTCGGTGGCTTCTCCCCTGAAGCGCTTGCAGGCCGCATCATTGACTCTAACGCGAAAGTGGTGGTGACTGCGGATGAAGGGGTACGCGGTGGCCGTGCCGTCCCATTAAAGCAAAATGTCGATGAAGCGCTAACCCACCCCGACGTGAAATCAATCGAAAAAGTGGTGGTCTACCAGCGCACAGGTGGCGACATTGATTGGCATAATCACCGCGATGTTTGGTGGCATGACGTCACGGAAAACGCATCGGTGGATTGCCCCGCAGAAGAAATGCAGGCTGAAGATCCCCTTTTCATTCTCTACACCTCCGGCTCCACCGGCACCCCCAAAGGCGTTCTCCACACCACAGGCGGATACTTAGTTTACGCCGCAATGACCTTTAAATATGTTTTCGATTATCAAGACGGCGAGGTGTTCTGGTGTACGGCCGATGTCGGCTGGATTACCGGTCACAGCTATCTGGTGTATGGCCCGCTCGCGAACGGGGCAAAAACCCTTTTATTCGAAGGTGTCCCCACCTACCCGACCACGGCGCGAATGAGTGAAGTGGTCGATAAGCACCAGGTCAATATCCTCTACACCGCCCCCACCGCGATTCGCGCACTGATGGCCAAAGGCAATGAAGCCGTTGCCGGCACCCAACGTAATTCGCTACGGATCATGGGATCGGTCGGCGAGCCTATTAACCCCGAGGCCTGGGAGTGGTATCACAGCACCATCGGTAATCAAGCCTGTCCAATTGTCGATACTTGGTGGCAAACAGAGACGGGCGGGATTTTGATTACGCCCCTCCCTGGCGCCACGCCACTTAAACCGGGCTCAGCGACGCGTCCTTTCTTTGGTGTTCAGCCAGCGCTGGTGGACAACATGGGCAATCTTCTTGATGGCGCGACAGAAGGTAACTTGGTGATGCTGGACTCATGGCCCGGTCAAATGCGGACCGTATTTGGTGACCACGATCGCTTCGAGCAGACTTACTTCTCCACCTTTAAAGGCATGTATTTTACCGGTGACGGCGCGCGCCGCGATCAAGACGGCTATTACTGGATCACCGGCCGGGTTGATGATGTACTCAATATATCCGGGCACCGAATGGGCACCGCCGAAGTCGAATCCGCGCTCGTCGCATTCGATAAAATTGCCGAAGCCGCAATTGTTGGGGTACCTCATGATATCAAAGGCCAAGCCATTTATGCCTATATCACCCTCAACGCCGGTGAAGTGCCGAGCGCCGAGTTGCATAAAGAAGTGAAAGAATGGGTGCGAAAAGAAATCGGACCGATCGCCACGCCAGATTTCATTCATTGGACCGATGCGCTCCCTAAAACACGTTCCGGTAAAATCATGCGCCGAATTCTGCGTAAAATTGCCACAGGCGAAACCGGAAGCTTGGGAGATACGTCTACCCTTGCCGACCCGAGTGTGGTGGATAAGCTTATTGCAGAAAAAGAGAGTGTGGTGTAACCCTAACGAAAGATTGCTTAGCAACCTTTGCCGCCCACGGGCGGCTTTTTTATTCTTGCCGCTAAACCTGCTTTAGCGCGCATTTTTTCAACACCAACAGGACGAAGTGTGCTGATTAGACCAGTATTTTGCTGCGATTTGCGGTGAATTCTCTATAATTGCTATCACAAAGGATAAAATCGCATGTAGCGTACCATCACAGCATGCGTACCAGCAGGAATTCACACTAAGCTGACACGATGTTAGCGAATAGGAGAAGTAAGCCTCAAGATGCCGACAAGAAACCACATTTTAGTCTTAAACGGCCCGAACCTTAACTTGCTCGGACGCCGTGAGCCTGAACACTATGGCTCTCAGACCCTCGCGCAAATCATGGCCGCGTTAGAGGCCCAAGCCACAGGGTTGGCATTGACCCTTGAGCACTTTCAATCCAACAGTGAAGCTAGCCTCATTGATAAAATCCACCAAGCGATGGAAAGCGTGGATTTTATTATTATTAACCCAGCCGCTTTGACGCACACCTCGGTTGCATTGCGCGATGCACTGCTCGGGGTCAACATTCCCTTTATTGAAGTGCATTTATCTAATGTTCACGCCCGCGAACCCTTCCGACATCATTCCTATTTGTCGGATAAAGCGGTCGGCGTGATCAGTGGCCTAGGGGCTGATGGTTACGAATTCGCCTTAACAGCTGCCGCACGCCACCTCGCGTTTGCGGCCCAGTAAAACAAAACATAAGAAGAGACGTATCATGGATATCCGCAAGATTAAAAAACTGATCGAACTTGTCGAAGAGTCGGGCATCTCCGAACTCGAGATTGCCGAAGGTGAAGAGTCAGTACGAATCAGTCGCTCAGCACCCGCAGCGCCAGCCCAAATGGCTGCGCCACAGTACGCACCACAATACGCAGCACCGGCTGCGCCAGCACCCGCGCCTGCCCCCGAGGCTTCTGCCGCAGAGCCAGCAAGCGCACCTAAACCGACTGGCCATCAGGTTCTGTCACCCATGGTTGGCACCTTCTACCGTGCACCGAGCCCAGAGTCGGCAGCATTTGTCGAAGTCGGCAGCCAAGTGAAAGAAGGCGACGCCTTGTGTATCGTTGAAGCCATGAAAATGATGAACCAAATCCAAGCCGATAAGAGCGGGGTGGTGAAAGCGATTCTGTGTGAAGACGGCCAGCCCATTGAATTCGACGAACCACTCGTGATCATCGAATAAGCGAGGGCGCATGTTAGATAAAATTGTAATTGCTAACCGTGGTGAAATTGCACTGCGGATTTTGCGTGCTTGTAAAGAGCTCGGCATTAAAACCGTGGCGGTGCATTCCACCGCAGATCGCGATCTTAAGCATGTCTTGTTAGCCGACGAAACCGTCTGTATTGGCCCCGCGCCAAGCAATCAAAGCTACTTGAACATTCCTCGCATTATCAGTGCCGCTGAAATCACCGGTGCTGTTGCCATTCATCCTGGCTACGGCTTCTTATCAGAAAATGCCGATTTCGCCGAGCAAGTTGAACGCTCAGGGTTTGTGTTTGTTGGCCCTAGAGCAGAAACCATTCGTCTGATGGGGGACAAGGTCTCCGCGATCGAGTCGATGAAAAAAGCGGGCGTGCCCTGTGTGCCAGGTTCAGATGGCCCTCTGGGTAGCGATCAAGAGAAAAACAAAGCGATCGCCAAGCGTATCGGGTATCCCGTCATTATCAAAGCGTCTGGCGGCGGCGGTGGCCGTGGTATGCGTGTGGTTCGTGCCGAATCGGAACTGATTGACGCCATTGCCATGACGCGTTCTGAAGCAAAATCCGCGTTCAGCAACGACATGGTTTACATGGAAAAATTCCTTGAAAACCCACGTCATGTTGAAGTGCAGGTACTCGCAGACGGTCAAGGTGGTGCCATTCATCTCGGTGAACGCGATTGCTCAATGCAACGCCGCCATCAAAAAGTGGTCGAAGAAGCCCCTGCACCAGGGATCACTGCAGAAATGCGTAAGTTTATTGGTGAACGTTGCTGCCGCGCGTGTGTTGAAATTGGCTATCGCGGCGCCGGTACCTTTGAATTCTTGTATGAAAACGGCGAGTTCTTCTTTATCGAGATGAATACACGTATTCAAGTTGAGCACCCTGTGACAGAAATGGTCACGGGTATCGATTTGGTTAAAGAGCAACTGCGTATCGCTGCCGGTCAGCCGCTGTCGTTTACGCAAGACGATATTCAGATTCGTGGTCATGCGGTCGAGTGCCGGATAAACGCCGAAGATCCAGAGCGCTTTATCCCCAGCCCGGGACAAATCCAACGCTTTCATTCGCCAGGTGGCATGGGTGTACGCTGGGAGTCCCATGTCTATACGGGCTATCACGTGCCTCCCCATTACGACTCCATGGTCGGCAAGCTTATTTGTTATGGGGAAAACCGCGACGTTGCGATTGCTCGCATGAGAAATGCGCTCGCTGAGACGGTGATCGACGGCATAAAAACCAATATCCCACTCCAGATCGACATTATGAATGACGAGCACTTCCAACGCGGTGGTGCCAACATTCATTACCTCGAGAAGAAGCTCGGCTTGTCATGACCAGAGCGTAGAACGATAAATAGACGCAAAGCGGCCTGCATATTAGTAGGCCGCTTTTTGTTTGCAGCATGCACAGTGTTGATCTGATAAAATCTTCAGTATTCCTTATCCTGACACGAGACTCACCATGCCTTGGATCCAATTAAAACTGAACGCCAATGCCGACAATGCTGAAGCACTTGGCGATCTACTGATGGAAGAAGCCGGCGCGTTGTCTGTGACCTTCCTTGATGCCAAAGACACCCCGGTTTTTGAGCCTTTACCCGGCGAAACCCGCTTGTGGGGCGAAACTGACATCATGGCGTTGTATGATGCACAAGCCGATATGGATACCGTATTAGCGGTATTAAACACGAGCCCATTGCTGGCTGACAACTTTGCCCACAAGATCGAGCAGCTCGAAGACAAAGACTGGGAACGGGCATGGATGGATAACTTTAAGCCGATTCAATTTGGCGAGCGGCTGTGGATCTGTCCGACCTGGTGTGAGGTCCCCGATGACACGGCAGTCAACGTGATGCTGGATCCTGGACTCGCCTTTGGCACCGGCTCTCACCCAACCACGGCCCTTTGTTTGGAATGGCTTGATAGCTTGGATCTAAACGGAAAAACCGTGATTGATTTTGGCTGTGGCTCAGGCATTCTAGCCATTGCGGCTATCAAGCTGGGCGCTGAGCGGGTCATTGGCATTGATATCGATCCCCAAGCCCTGCTCGCCTCCAAGGACAACGCTGAGCGTAATGGTGTTGCCGATCAACTGCACCTGTATCTCCCGAAAGACCAACCGGCCGATCTGAAAGCAGATGTGGTCGTGGCCAATATTCTCGCTGGCCCACTCCGTGAGCTTTCTGGCGTGATCAAAGGGCTGATCAAACCAAATGGTCAACTAGCGATGTCTGGCGTTCTCGATTCTCAAGCCGAAGACGTTGCTAATCACTATCGCGATCGTCTCGATATTAACCCGATCGTCGAACGTGAAGAGTGGTGCCGGATAAGCGGCCAGTTGCTCACTTAATCGGTCAGATCGTCGCGCTATGAGCTTGCCGCACAAGTAACTTTTGTCGGTAAGCCATGGTTGACGTGCTACTTGAAATGCTTGATTAATCAGCGAAACGCGGCTGATACAAAAAGTGCGAGAAAAATCAAGCCATCAATGCTCAAATATTGTCCTTTTCAGACGCAGCAAAAATGCGTAAAATGCGCGCCCTTGCTGACTCAGAGCGGCTGAAGAGGATTTAGAGCTTTTGCGTATCGGACCTTACACCCTGGATGTCCCTTTGATCGTCGCCCCAATGGCCGGCGTGACGGACCGACCATTTCGTGAGCTATGCCTTGCGCATGGTGCCGGTATGGCTATCAGTGAAATGATGTCATCCAATCCAGCATTGTGGCGGACGAACAAATCGCAAAAGCGCATGGTTCATATTGACGAATCCGGTCTACGCTCAGTGCAAATCGCGGGGGCTGAACCCGAGCTTATGGCTGAGGCGGCGCGATTTTGTGTCGAGAACGGGGCGCAAGTGATTGACATCAACATGGGTTGCCCAATGAAAAAGGTCAATAAAAAGCTAGCAGGCTCTGCATTGCTAACTCGACCCGATCTGATTGAGCAAATCCTAACAGCCACGGTAAACGCGGTGGATGTTCCCGTGACGCTTAAAACGCGTACAGGCTGGGATCCGGACAATAAGAACTGTGTAACGATCGCCCGGATGGCGGAAGATTGTGGTATCCAAGCCCTTGCACTGCATGGCCGCACGCGTGCTTGCATGTACAAAGGTGAGGCAGAGTACGACAGCATTAAAGCTGCGAAAGCAGCGGTATCGATTCCGGTGATAGCCAATGGCGACATTGATTCACCAGAAAAGGCCCAGTATGTTCTCGACTATACAGGGGCAGATGCCGTAATGATTGGTCGCCCTGCTCAGGGACGCCCGTGGATTTTTCGCGAAATCCACCACTATCTCACCACAGGTGAGCACTTGCCTGCCCCTTCATTAGAAGAGGTTAGGACGATTTTGTTGGGTCATGTTCAAGAGCTTCATCAATTTTATGGGGAGCTCAAAGGATTACGTATTGCCCGAAAGCACGTGGGCTGGTACCTCAAAGAGCATGATCAAATTGGCGACTTTCGCCGCACCTTCAACGCAATCGAAGATGCACAACAGCAGATCGATGCGCTGCAAGGCTACTTCGACAACGTTGCATAAATACGAGAAGAGCTGACAGAATATGTTCGAACAAAACCTGACTTCCGAAACATTGACAGTAACAACTGTAACTTCACAAGATCAAATTACGCAAAAGCCACTTCGTGACTCTGTAAAAGCGTCCTTGAAGAACTACCTCGCGCAATTGAATGGCCAGGAAGTCAACGATCTGTATGAGCTTGTCCTCGCAGAAGTTGAGCAGCCACTGCTGGATACCATCATGCAATACACCCGCGGTAACCAAACCCGCGCAGCCACCATGATGGGCATCAACCGCGGTACATTGCGTAAGAAACTGAAAAAATACGGCATGAACTAATCAATCATTGGTTTGGCTGTTATAAAACGGGCTAGCCGTCAATCGGTTAGCCCGTTTTTGTTTTCTCTGATGGTGCAACGCACCTTTCCTTAACAGCATGAGTTGGAATCTTCACTGTCCGCTAGGGTTTCCAATATTGAGCAATGGGTCGCGTCATCGTCGTCCATACCGCAGCAGGCGGCATTTAAACGTGTCAGGGCATGCTTGACCCGCTCTAGCGCGGCTATCTTCTCTGAGACCTCATTCAGGCGCCGCTGGGTGATCCCTTTCACTTCTGCACAGGTGTGTAACGTCGCTTCTTCGCGAATGTCAGACAGCTCGTGAATTTCATCAAGCGATAATCCCATTTCTTTGCCGCGCAAAATGAACATGACTTGGCTAATGGCATCATCGGCATAAAGCCGGTATCCACCCTCTGTACGCGCACTCGGGGCCAGTAGACCGGACTTTTCATAAAAACGCAGCGTATCGGTGGAGACACCACAGTGCTTGGCTAGCTCACCTATTTGCAGCAACTTGGTCATCACCGCTCCTTTTCATGTTGGATGAACTCTCTTTTTGTAACAAAGGCGGGCCCTTATGACCAGCGTTGCATCAAGGCAAGCAACGACAGCCCGATAAAAACAATAAAAATGTCGCCATCAGCAAATAGCAATCGATTGCGCAAATAAAATCAGATAGAATGGCGCCGCTTTGACAATTGGCCGTTTAATAAAGTTTACCTATGTGGTTAGCCATGGTGGGCTTTGATAAGCATTCAATCTGTCAGTGAAGAGAACTAAGCCATGGAAAATCTGCGTCCTATTCGTCGCGCGTTACTGAGCGTGTCTGATAAAACCGGTGTGGTCGAGTTTGCCCAAGCACTCGCCCAACGCGGTGTCGAACTGCTATCGACCGGCGGCACGGCCCGTTTGCTCGCAGAAAACGGCCTTGCGGTCACCGAAGTCTCCGAGCATACCGGCTTCCCAGAAATGATGGATGGCCGCGTGAAAACCCTCCACCCGAAAATTCACGGTGGTATTCTGGGCCGGCGCGGTCAAGATGATGCGGTGATGGAACAGCATCAGATCGCACCGATTGATATGGTAGTAGTGAACCTCTACCCGTTCGCACAAACCGTTGCCAACCCAGATTGCACACGTGATCAAACCATCGAGAATATCGATATCGGCGGCCCAACCATGGTGCGCTCAGCGGCGAAAAACCATGCTGATGTCACCATTGTGGTAAACAGCCAAGACTATGATCGCGTGCTCACCGAGATGGATCAGCACCAGCAGTCTTTGACACATGCCACGCGCTTTGATTTAGCGATTGCCGCGTTTGAGCACACCGCGGCCTACGATGCCATGATTGCGAATTACTTTGGTACCCAAGTGCCTGCCTATCATCACGCAGAAGACAGCCAAGAGTCGCCATTCCCACGCACCCTGACCCAACATTGGGTTAAAAAGCAAGACATGCGCTATGGCGAGAACAGCCACCAGGCGGGCGCCTTTTATACTGAAGCCCACCCGCAAGAAGCCTCGGTGGCCACGGCTACCCAACTGCAGGGCAAGGCGCTGTCTTATAACAATATCGCTGACACCGATGCGGCATTAGAGTGCGTGAAAGAGTTTGAACAACCTACCTGCGTGATTGTAAAACACGCCAACCCCTGTGGCGTTGCTATCGGTGAAGACTTACTCAGTGCCTATCAGCGCGCTTATCAAACCGATCCTACCTCAGCATTTGGTGGCATTATTGCCTTTAACCGTGAGCTGGACGGCGACACGGCACACGCCATTGTTGAGCGTCAATTTGTCGAAGTGATCATCGCGCCGCGCGTCAGTGACGCCGCCAAAGCGGTAGTCGCGGCGAAGAAAAATGTCCGTCTTCTCGAGTGTGGCCAATGGCAAGCACGCACCACAGGTTGGGATAGCAAGCGCGTCAATGGCGGCTTGTTAGTTCAAGCACGCGACCAAGGCATGGTCGGTTTAGACGATTTGCGCATTGTCACTGAGCGTCAGCCCACAGACAAAGAGCTAAGCGATGCCCTATTTTGCTGGAAAGTGGCAAAATACGTAAAATCGAACGCGATTGTGTATGCCAAAGACAGCATGACCATCGGCGTCGGCGCCGGCCAAATGAGCCGCGTCTACTCGGCGAAAATAGCCGGCATCAAAGCGGCCGATGAGCAGCTCGAAGTGGCCGGTAGTGTAATGGCCTCTGATGCCTTCTTCCCTTTCCGTGACGGCATTGATGCTGCGGCAAAAGCTGGGATCACCTGCGTGATCCAGCCGGGTGGTTCGATGCGTGATGACGAAGTGATTGCCGCCGCCAATGAGCATGGCATGGCGATGGTCTTTACCGGTATGCGCCATTTCCGCCACTAAGTGGGCGATGAAGGAGAAGACATGAAGGTATTAGTAATTGGTGGCGGTGGCCGCGAGCATGCGCTAGCGTGGAAAGCCGCGCAATCATCCAACGTTGAGATCGTATATTGCGCGCCGGGAAACGCCGGCACCGCGCATGAAAACAAGTTGAGTAACATTGCGATCGCAGCTGATGACGTTGAAGGGTTGCTGGCCTTTGCCCGCGAGCAACAGATTGATTTAACCATCGTCGGTCCTGAAGCGCCCTTGGTGTTGGGCGTGGTCGATGCCTTCCGTGAGCACGGCTTAGCCATCTTTGGTCCTACCCAAGCGGCCGCGCAACTTGAGGGGTCTAAAGCGTTCAGCAAAGACTTTTTAGCGCGCCACGGCATTCCCACCGCTGACTACCAAACCTTTGCCAAGGTGGAGCCTGCATTAGCCTATATCGCGGAAAAAGGCGCGCCCATTGTGGTCAAAGCCGACGGCCTTGCCGCTGGCAAAGGGGTCATTGTGGCGATGACCGAGCAAGAAGCGACTGAGGCCGTGCGCGATATGCTCTCGGGCAATGTCTTTGGTGAAGCGGGCCACCGCGTGGTCATCGAGGAATTTCTGCAAGGCGAAGAAGCAAGCTTTATCGTCATGGTGGATGGTGAGCATGTGTTGCCAATGGCCACCAGCCAAGACCATAAACGCGCAGGTGAAGGCGATACCGGCCTCAACACCGGCGGTATGGGTGCATACTCGCCCGCCCCTGTGGTCACCGACGCCATTCACCAACGCGTGATGGACGAGGTGATTA
Organism: Salinivibrio sp. MA607; assembly: GCF_001996245.1. NCBI lineage: Bacteria > Pseudomonadati > Pseudomonadota > Gammaproteobacteria > Vibrionales > Vibrionaceae > Salinivibrio > Salinivibrio sp. MA607. The sequence goes on from NZ_MUFJ01000032.1 coordinate 21,600, forward strand.
TGCCCACCGTCAAAGGGATGTATGCGGATGGTGCGCCCTATACCGGCTTTTTATACGCAGGATTGATGATCGCCGCCGATGGGACGCCAAAAGTCATTGAGTTTAACTGTCGCTTTGGCGATCCGGAAACTCAACCGATTATGATGCGTTTGCAATCTGACTTGGTGGAGCTTTGCCTGGCTGGCACGCAAGGACGCCTCAATAAAGTCGATTCTCAGTGGGATCCACGTGCAGCCGTCGGCGTGGTTTTAGCCGCAGGTGGCTATCCAGGAGACTATCGTAAGGGCGATCGTATTACTGGGCTGCCTACCGATAGCGATACCGCCAAAGTGTTTCATGCCGGTACTGCGCTCAACAACGGCGGCATTGTCACATCTGGCGGGCGTGTACTCTGTGCAACGGCACTGGGAGAGACGGTAACAGCCGCCAAACAAGGCGCTGACGCGCTTGCCGCTATGATTTACTGGCCAGGCTGCTTTTATCGCAGTGACATCGCCCACCGCGCGGTATCTCGCGAAAAGGCCGATTTATCGACTTAATGTTACATCGCGGCATGCCGCATCCAGCAAGCCAGACCCGATAAATGCGCCACCAAGGCGCATTTTTTATATCCGCGGTTTTTACGTATCGACGAGCTTTTTTGCTTCGATAGGGTTTTGTTCATCGAGCGTCTATTCATCGAGCTTTTATTCGTCAAGTAAGCGAGGGCGCTGCAAACAGGCTTTGTTATTATCGACATATACAAGAAAGTCGATGTTATCGCGTAGGATACCTGAATCGCCACCTGCTACCACAAAGGTGCCGGGCTGACTTATCTGCGAAACCACGCTGGGATCAATCGTGTCAGAAAATGTCCAACGCTGGGTATCGCCACGACAATCGACCCAACGGTCGCCCTGACGCTGCGCTTGCCACACTGATACATCACGTGACAACTGCGTTTTTGCTTGCTGCTGTACTTGATTGGCTTCTTGATAAAGGCGGGTCAGTGTCGCGCTACTCAAGGGGAGTAAGGTTTCATCTTGCTGATAGCGCTGAAAGACAGGCTCACCTCTGGCATCAAATCGAACATAGATAGAGAAGGGAGCTAATGCGGCGCCCGCCAGCTGTGTGCCCTCTCGTTTGATTGCACGCAAGCTGCCGTCTCGCCAGACATACTCGCTACGATAACGACCATAATCGCCCTGCCACACCTGCTCGGCTAAACCAATTACCTGCCCTTGCTGACTATCCAACCAGTAAACAGCGCGATAATCGCCGGCGGAAGCGGCGGTCATATGCGTAACCGGCTTGGAAGGCTGCCCACTTGAGCACCCAACCAGGATGGCCATCAACGCGACTATCCAAAATTTAGAACGCATCACGAGTCCACATACAAAAACGCCATAGCGAGAAGGCTATGGCGACATGAGCAGTAACGCTTATTTAACCGCGTCTTTTAACGCTTTACCCGCGACAAACGCAGGTACGTTTGCTGCCGCAATTTGAATTTCTTGACCCGTTTGTGGGTTGCGACCTGTGCGTGCTGCACGGTGGTTCAATTTAAACGTACCGAAGCCAATCAGTTGTACCTGCTCGCCTTCTTTCAAAGCGCCTTCAATACCGCCTAAAGTCGCTTCCAAAGCGGTTTTCGCTTGTGCTTTTGAAAGTTCTGCTTTTTCTGCGATCAGGTCGATCAGTTGGGTCTTGTTCATTATGTCTTCCCTTCTAGGTTTTTTAGAGACGAAGTCACTCTAATTCAAAAGAAGCCCGGCTGGCAAAGGTTTGTGGCGCTCTGTGTGGCTGTATGGAGGCTCTTTAACCACAAACTGAGCGCGAACTCACAATTTGTTGCGTTTTTTCTCAGTTGAAAGGTTGTAAACGCCCGCCAATGGCCTGATCTTTAGAGTGTTGACTGACTTTTAACTTCGGAAATTTATGCTCATTCTGATCCTTTTTATCTCGCTTTCAATTGGTGTGTCTTTCATCTGCTCAGTACTGGAAGCGATTTTGCTGAGCATCACACCGAGCTATATTGCCAATCTAAGAAACCAAGGTCACCCAGCCGCAGAGCGGCTCAACGCACTTAAAAAAGATATTGATCGGCCACTCGCATCCATTCTGACACTGAATACCATTGCGCATACCGTTGGAGCCGCCGGTGCAGGCGCGCAAGCTGCCCATGTGTTTGGTGATGCTTGGGTCGGGGTATTCTCCGCCGTTCTTACACTGGCGATTCTTCTTTTATCAGAAATCATTCCTAAAACCATTGGCGCCAATTTCTGGCCTCAACTGGCACCCAGTGCCGCCGTCATTCTAAAGTGGATGGTCTGGGCATTAACGCCGTTTGTTTGGCTGTCCGAACAAATCACCAAGCGGCTGAGCGCAGATACCACGCATGTCAAACTGCGTGACGAAATTTCAGCGATGGCAATGCTGGCATCTGAAAGTGGCGAAATGGGCGAAGATGAAACGCAAATGCTCAATAACATGCTTAAATTACGCGATCTTCCTGCCACTCAGCTTATGACGCCACGTCCCGTATTATTTCGTGTTCCCGCCGATATGGATGTTAACACCTTTCTCAAGGAACATGGCGATTGCCCCTTCTCACGTCCTCTTGTCTACGGTGAGCAGCGTGACGATATTTTGGGGTTTGTCCACAAATCCAATATCTATGAAGTCAAAACCGAAGGGGCAGGACAAACACAGTTAGGCAACTTGATGCGTCCACTCGCGGTGATCTTACCCGGTAATACGGTCTTACAAGCATTTGATATTTTAATGATTCGCCGCGCTCAGTTGGCGATGATTGTCGACGAATACGGCACGGTACAAGGGATTATCACGCTCGAAGACATTTTTGAGTATCTCACCGGAAGAGAAATCATTGATGAGGCGGACACCGTGACGGACATGCAACAACTGGCTTATCAGCGCTGGGACGCCTGGAAGAAGCAGCATAATATGATTGAAAGCCAAGACGATGACGAGCCTCCGGTACAACGACATACCGATGAGTCATAACTCGAAAAGGCGGCCTAGGCCGCCTTTCTGTTCTTACTGACGTTTTGGCAATTTACGCTTACTCTGCACGCAACCCTAGATTACTCACGCCAGCTTCTCGAAGCTCTTGTCGGATGCCTTTGAGCATCTCCACATCACGACTTTCGGCACTTTTCAGCACACGGAAGATTGCCCACTGGGCATCCCATTCCTCACAAACCGCCTCAAACGCCTTTTGATTGTCATCGGTTACCGTTTCACCGGTTTGTGCTTCTTCAAGCTGGGCAACACTGAGGACCGACTGCTGAGAAACTTTTAATGTAATGGGCAAGATTTCATCACGATCTAACAAAGCGTGAAGAAGCTGAGACAAGGCAATACAGGCATCAATCGCCGGATACGTCAGATAGATGGCATCGTCATCAGCCACAGGGATCAATGGCTCGAGCTTTTCTAATTGACGCTCAAAGTCAATTTTAGCCGTTTTGACCGTTTGCGATTCCCAAACCGCATCGAGAATATTGCGAAACGCTTGCGGGTCGGCAAATTCTGTTTGCGCACAGAAAAGCGCGTAGTTTGGCACCATACGCTCCACCAGCGCAGCCATAAAACTAATATGTTGCCAATTCTCACATTTTTCCAAACGCAGTTGTAAAGGGTTTCGTAACATAGCTAATTGATCTTTAATAGCGGGAAGGACAAACGTCCTCGGTCAATGAGGGCAGTGTACTCGATTCCCCCCAGCATAAAAAGGAGCCTTTGTGGATAAAGTTTACGTTATCAGCGAGCATGCCGAGACCTATCTCCGGTTACTGCATAACGCCACACTACCTGAACTCACCGTCGTGGATCGCCCCGATCAAGCCACTATCTGGCTCGCCGATCCGCCACTGGCGGCGCCTCAATTATGCTATGGCGATCAGCTCCGCTGGTTACAATCAACATTCGCCGGTATCGACGCCCTGATCAACGCACCTTATCGACGCTATCAATTAACCAATGTGAGAGGCATTTTTGGTGACTTAATGGCCGAATACGTCTTCGGCTATTTGCTCAACGAAACACGACATATTACTCAATATGCAGACCAGCAAGCGCAACGTCTTTGGCAACCGCACGACTACACGTCGTTACGTGGAAAAACACTGGCTATTCTGGGGACGGGCGCCATTGGTCAGCATATTGCCACCGTGGCTCATGCGTTTGGGATGCACGTGCTGGGCACCAACCAAGATGGGCGTGCTGTCGAGGGGTTTGAGCACACCATGACGCTGACTGTGCTGCGTCAGCGGCTAGGCGAGGTCGATGTGTTAGTCAGTACACTGCCCGCAACAGCGGAAACGGCCCAATACGTGAATGCTGATTTTTGGCAATACGCACAAGACCTCTTGTTTATTAATGTCGGTCGCGGCGCAACGGTCGATGAATCTGCGCTCATTAAGGCCCTGGACGAGAAAAAACTGCGCTTGGCAGTATTGGACGTGATGCAACAAGAGCCGTTACCTCAAGCGCATCCTTTTTGGGCGCATCCTCGTGTTTGCATTACCCCACATATTGCTGCCGTTAGTTTTCCCGAACAAGTTTTTGACCTTTTTGCAGACAATTATCGCCGTTGGCATGCCGGTAAGCCGCTGGCTCATCAGGTCGATTTTAACAAAGGGTATTAAATGGTTTTCTCCGATTTAGAGACCGCCTTAGTAACCGCTCGTGAGTGCCACCTATGCCAACACTGGCTGGCGAACGGCCCCCACCCAATTATCCAAGCGAGTACAGATTCTAGAGTGCTGATTATCGGTCAAGCGCCAGGGCGACGGGTGCATGAAAGTGGTCTGCCGTTTAACGACCCTAGTGGCGATCGCCTGCGTGAATGGCTGGGGGTCACACGTGAGCAGTTTTACCAGCCAGATTTATTTGCCATCATGCCCATGGGCTTTTGTTATCCCGGCAAAAGTAAATCGGGCGATCTGCCGCCGGCGCGTATCTGCGCCCCCGTGTGGCACCAGGCAATCAAAGCACATCTCCCTAACGTTGCGGTGACCTTGCTGATTGGTCAATATGCTCAGCAGTACTACTTAGCCAACAAGCCTAAGACACTGACCGAGACCGTCAAGCAATGGCAACAGTGGGCGCCTCATGCCTTTTCGCTGCCTCATCCTTCTCCCAGAAACACACGTTGGCTACGCCGCAATCCGTGGTTTGAAGAGCAGGTAGTGCCCGCAATGCGACACCGAGTTCAGCAGGCTTTACGAGACGCTCCCCGTTGTAAGGGTCGCCTAAAATAAAAAACGCTCGCCGATTGGCGAGCGTGATCGTTAGCGATGATAAGGCTTAGATAATTCATGTACCGCATCAATAAAGACGCCTGCATTCTCAGGTGGGACATCCAAGTGAATGCCATGGCCGAGGTTAAACACATGGCCAGTCCCTTCACCGAAACCTTCCAAAATCGTCGAGACTTCTTGGCGAATGCGCTCAGGGCTGGCATATAACATCGACGGATCCATATTACCTTGTAGAGCAACATTGTCGCCAATCCGTGCTTTGGCATCAGCCATGTTAATGGTCCAATCAAGCCCAACACCATCACACCCGGTCGCGGCAATGCGTTCCAACCACATACCCGCATTTTTAGTAAACAAGGTCACTGGCACGCGGCGCCCGTCATGCTCTCGGATCAGACCGTCGACAATTTTCTGCATATACTGCAAAGAGAAGTCATTGTAATCGCGCGGCGTTAGCACGCCACCCCAGGTATCAAAGACCATGACAGATTGCGCACCCGCCTTAACCTGCGCGTTTAGATAACTAATCACACTGTCGGCGAGCTTGTCGAGTAAGGCGTGTAACGTCTGCGGCTCGGCATACATCATCTTTTTGATCTTGGTAAAGGCTTTCGAGGTGCCACCTTCTACCATGTAAGTTGCCAGTGTCCATGGACTGCCAGAGAAGCCAATCAAGGGAACTTCACCCGCCAATTCTTTGCGGATAGTGCGCACCGCATTCATCACGTATTGCAATTCCCCCTCAGGGTCAGGCATACCGATTTTATCGACATCCGCTTTACAGGTGATGGGACGAGAAAACTTGGGGCCTTCTCCCGTTTCAAAGTACAGCCCTAATCCCATTGCATCAGGAATAGTGAGAATATCTGAAAATAAGATAGCGGCATCCAAATCAAAGCGACGCAACGGCTGCATGGTCACTTCACAGGCCAATTCAGCATTTTTACACAACGACAAAAAGTCACCCGCCTGCGCACGTAATTCACGATATTCAGGAAGGTAGCGACCCGCTTGGCGCATCATCCACACGGGCGTGCAATCTACCGGTTGCTTATAAAGGGCGCGTAAATAACGATCGTTTTTCAATTCGGTCATTGTGTTTAAACCTGTGTGCGAAAAGTGGCCGCCATTGTATCACTGTAAAATGGCAACAAAAGCGAAGCTTTGTTAACAGGATCATAAAACGGCCACCCAAGGACCACGAACGATTGCTGGTGATTTAACCGCATGGTAAAACCATCCTATAACGACAATAGATCTACAAAAGACATAGGTCTACAAAAGACAACATGTTCGCATCTTACCCCGGCTCCCCTACGGCCGGGTTTTTTTATGCCTGTGTCAAGGTACAGCTGGCCTCAATCAAGCGTCGAGCAATCGTTCCTGTTGGTGCGACTAACGGTAACTGGTCCATATCAAACCATTGTGCATCGGTGAGCTCCTCATAGTCGGGGTTTAGATCCCCTCCGGCATAATCGGCGAGAAACCCCATCATCACATTAGAAGGAAACGCCCAGGGCTGGCTTTCCATGTAACGAATATTGGTTATCGATAGGCCCGTTTCTTCTTTCACCTCACGCGCCACACATTGCTCGAGCGTTTCGCCAGGCTCAACAAACCCCGCAATCACGGTATACATGCCCGTTTTATGACGAGGGTGCTGAGCAAGCAACAAACGTTTACCATCGCGCACGGCAACAATCACACACGGCGATACGCGTGGATAATCATGACGCTGGCAGCTTGAGCACCACATCGCTATCGCCTGCACGTTAAATTCCGTACGCTGACCACAGCGACCACAAAATGCTTGCTGATGGCGCATATGATCGAGCTGGACGACCCGCCCGACTAACGCAAATAAGTCCGCTGACAGATAGGGGAGTAAGTCCCGAAAGCCTGCCATCTCGTCATCGGGAAGCATGGCGTTACAATTAAATACCCCCACCACCGGTGTCTGCTGATAGTCACCGACAGTCACTGTATCACCACCAGCAAACGGCAGCTGCGACAAGGGCATACATGGCAATTGACCACCTGGCAGCCAAAGTTTGCTCTTGCTAACTACACATACATAGACGGCTTTTTGATTCTGAGACATGGTCACTTCCTTAGCCTTGCAGCTACACTTGAATACTGGCAATCTAGTTTCATAACGTGATGCAAAGGATTGAGCAGCCCGTTAATTTTCAGCCGGCCTTATATAGTGCCATTCATTCGCTGATCGATCACGAGGACACCGATCATGCTGAGAAAACTTGAACGTACCAAAGCCCAATGGAGCGGTTACGACGAGGTTATTGATTACTGGCTTGAGTTACGCCGCCAATTATTGGTGGAGTATTACAATGTGGCCGGCGTGGCCGCCAAAAAAAAACAATCGCTGCCAACGAAAGCAGAACTCGATAATTTTTGTGATCATCTTGTCGACTATATTTCGACCGGCCACTTCAAGATCTACAACATGGTCATGGAGCGTTGGCAGTCAACAGGGTTCGCGGCGACGAAAGAGACCGATAACCTTTATTATCGCATCGTTGATACGACAGACCCTCTGTTAGACTTTAATGATAAATTCAGTGCGGTAGACTTGGACGACGAAGATTATGACGCCACCGATTTTGACCAAGATATGTCTGCAATTGGTGAGTGGCTTGAGCAACGTTTTGAGTTGGAAGATACTTTAATTCGATTGATTGCTGACAGTCTGGCTCACCCGCCGGGCGCCTAAAACGCATCACCTAATATCAATAGAAACGCCGCCTCTTGAGATGCGGCGTTTTTTGTGCGCTGAATGAACACAAAAACAAAAGGCATCTCCGAAGAGATGCCTTTTTATTCGACTTAGCTTATCGCGCTAATTATTTCACTCGCTTAGCTGTCGTCGTTCAAGCCCGCATTAAGCAACGCCGCTAGGTCTTGTGATGCTTGCTCTGCATCGACCTGAGGAGCGACTGGCTGTTCTGGCTCTGCACGCTTAGCTTGACGGTCTTTGTGATACGCGAAGCCAGTACCGGCTGGGATCAGACGACCCACGATCACGTTTTCTTTCAGACCGCGCAAGTCATCACGCTTACCTGCCACCGCGGCTTCTGTCAGCACACGCGTGGTTTCTTGGAACGAAGCCGCTGAGATAAAGGACTCAGTCGCCAACGATGCTTTGGTAATACCCAAGAGATCACGGCCAAATGTAGCCGGCTGCTTACCGTCGATTTCAAGATCACGGTTAGCAATCATGACACGAGAGTATTCAACCTGCTCGCCTTCCAAGAACTCAGTATCACCTGCAGACTTAATCGTCACCTTACGCAGCATCTGACGAACAATCGTCTCAATGTGCTTATCGTTGATCTTAACGCCTTGCAGACGGTAAACGTCTTGTACTTCGTTGGTGATGTATTCCGCCACCGCATGGATACCACGCAGACGTAGGATGTCGTGTGGTGATTCTGGACCATCTGCGATCACATCACCTTTCTCGACTTTTTCACCTTCGAAGACGTTGAGCTGACGCCACTTTGGAATCATCTCTTCGTACGCTTTACCTTCTTCTGGTGTGATAACCAGACGACGCTTGCCTTTGGTTTCTTTACCAAAGGACACCGTACCGGTGATCTCTGCCAGAATCGCTGGCTCTTTCGGCTTACGCGCTTCAAACAGGTCAGCAACGCGAGGCAAACCACCGGTGATATCCTTGGTACCGCCGCTTTCTTGCGGGATACGCGCTAGGGTGTCACCAATGCCAACACTCGCACCGTCATCCAGTTGCACGATGGCTTTACCTGGCAAGAAGTATTGAACCGGCATATCAGTACCCGGTACCATCACATCATTACCTTGCGCATCCACCAGCTTCACCGCAGGACGCTTGTCTTTACCGGATGTTGGACGCTCCGAGGCATCCATGACCACGATAGAAGACAGACCCGTTAGCTCGTCAGTTTGACGTTGCATGGTCGCGCCATCAATCATATCAACGAAGCGAAGGCTACCTTCTACCTCAGTGATGATTGGCATGGTGTGTGGGTCCCAGTTAGCGACTACGTCACCGGCTACCACGGCTTCGCCGTCTTGCTTGCCAAGGATTGCACCATAAGGCACTTTGTAGCTTTCTTTGGTACGGCCAAACTCATCAACAATGGTCATTTCTGTCGCACGCGAGGTAATCACGAGCTTACCGTCGCTGTTGGTAACAGATTTAGCATTGTGCAGGTGCATAGAACCTTTGTTCTTCACCTGGATGTTGTTTTCTGCCGCTGCACGCGATGCTGCACCACCGATGTGGAACGTACGCATGGTCAGCTGTGTACCAGGCTCACCGATAGACTGTGCTGCGATAACACCGACAGACTCACCGTGATTAACCAGGTGACCACGTGCCAGGTCACGACCATAACAGTTGGCACAACAACCAAAGTCGGTTTCACAGGTTACAACAGAACGCACTTTCACTTTATCGACGGAATGATGCTCAAGAATGTCACACCATTTTTCGTCCAACAGCGTGTTGCGTGGTGCCAGGACTTCTTCCGAGCCAGGCTTGAGCACATCTTCTGCCACAACACGGCCTAGAACACGCTCACGCAGGGCTTCTTTAACGTCACCACCTTCGATAACCGCCATCATGTGGATACCGCCTTGGGTACCACAATCGGTTTCGGTCACAACCACGTCTTGCGCGACATCGACCAGGCGACGCGTCAGATAACCTGAGTTCGCGGTCTTCAGTGCCGTATCCGCCAGACCCTTACGGGCACCGTGCGTTGAAATAAAGTACTGAAGTACGTTCAGACCTTCACGGAAGTTCGCCGTGATTGGCGTTTCGATGATGGAGCCATCCGGCTTCGCCATCAGACCACGCATACCCGCTAGCTGACGGATCTGCGCGGCAGAACCACGTGCACCTGAGTCAGCCATCATGTAGACGCTGTTAAACGATGTTTGCGTTTCTTCTTCGCCATCACGGTTAATCACTGTCTCGGTAGACAGGTTATCCATCATCGCTTTGGCAACTTGTTCGTTCGCGGCCGCCCAGATATCGATCACTTTGTTATAGCGCTCGCCGGCCGTCACTAGGCCTGACTGGAACTGCTCTTGAATTTCCGCGACTTCAGCTTCAGCAGCTTCGATCAAGTCGTACTTCGCTTGTGGGATCACCATGTCGTCGATACCGACAGACGTGCCCGACAGCGCTGAATACGCAAAACCTGTGTACATAATTTGGTCAGCGAAGATAACGGTATCTTTCAGACCCAGCTTGCGGTAGCAGGTGTTTAGCAAGTTAGAAATTTGCTTTTTACCTAATGGCTGGTTCACCAAGTCATACGGCAAGCCGTTAGGAACAATGGTCCACAGCATGGCACGGCCCACGGTGGTATCCACCAAGGACACTTTTTCCGTGCGTGTACCCATCTCATCGATGTCGATTTGCTTGATACGTACTTTTACACGGCTGTGCAGTTCAGCATGACCGGTACGGTATACTTTTTCTGCTTCACCTGGACCAGCCAGGTACATGCCTTCGCCTTTGCCGTTGACCTTTTCACGGGTCATATAATAGAGACCCAATACCACGTCCTGCGACGGAACGATGATAGGGTCACCAGACGCTGGCGACAGAATGTTGTTGGTTGACATCATCAACGCACGCGCTTCCAGCTGAGCTTCCAGCGTTAGCGGCACGTGAACAGCCATTTGGTCACCATCGAAGTCAGCGTTATACGCCGCACACACCAACGGGTGCAGCTGGATCGCTTTACCTTCGATAAGCACAGGTTCAAACGCTTGGATACCCAAACGGTGAAGTGTTGGTGCACGGTTAAGCATCACTGGGTGTTCACGGATGACATCATCCAAGATATCCCATACGACCGCTTCTTCGCGCTCAACCATCTTCTTAGCGGCTTTGATAGTAGTCGCTAGACCACGAGTCTCAAGCTTGCCGTAGATAAACGGTTTAAACAGCTCTAGTGCCATTTTCTTTGGCAGGCCACACTGATGCAGACGCAAGTATGGACCCACGGTAATCACCGAACGGCCAGAGTAATCAACACGTTTACCCAGCAGGTTCTGACGGAAACGCCCCTGCTTACCTTTGATCATGTCGGCCAGTGATTTCAGCGGACGCTTGTTCGAGCCGGTAATGGCACGACCACGACGGCCGTTATCCAGCATGGCATCGACAGACTCTTGCAGCATACGCTTTTCGTTACGCACGATGATATCTGGCGCAGCAAGATCAAGTAGACGCTTCAAGCGGTTGTTACGGTTAATCACACGGCGGTACAGGTCGTTGAGATCCGAGGTCGCAAAACGACCACCATCCAACGGGACCAATGGACGCAGATCGGGCGGCAACACAGGCAGCACGGTCAAAATCATCCACTCAGGGTTGTTACCTGATTGTAAGAAGGACTCAACCAGCTTCAAACGCTTGGTGATCTTCTTACGCTTGGTCTCAGAGTTCGTCTCTTCGAGCTGTTCACGCATTTGCTCTGTCTCAACCGACAGATCCATGTTCGCGAGCAGTGCTTTGACTGCTTCTGCGCCCATGCGCGCGTCAAATTCGTCGCCCCACTCTTCGAGTGCGTCTAAATATTGTTCTTCAGACATCATCTGACCGCGCTCTAGGCTGGTCATGCCTGGTTCAATAACAATATACGACTCAAAGTAAAGCACACGTTCGATGTCACGCAGTGGCATGTCCATCAACAAGCCGATGCGCGATGGCAGCGACTTCAGGAACCAAATGTGGGCAACAGGAGAAGCAAGCTCAATGTGACCCATGCGCTCACGGCGCACTTTGGTCTGAGTGACTTCAACGCCACATTTTTCACAAATGACGCCGCGGTGCTTGAGGCGCTTATACTTACCACAAAGACACTCATAGTCTTTGACCGGGCCAAAGATACGTGCACAGAACAAACCGTCACGTTCAGGCTTAAAGGTACGGTAGTTGATGGTTTCTGGCTTTTTCACTTCACCAAACGACCATGAACGAATCATGTCCGGTGAGGCAAGACCGATTTTGATCGAGTCAAATTCTTCGGTCTTATGTTGTGCTTTCAGAAACTTAAGTAAGTCTTTCACAATCGGCTCCTGTGAGGAGTTGACCCATAAAGGCGCTGACAGGCAGCGCCTTCATATTCTTACCGGAGAGAGTAGCTCGAGGCTTACTCGTCTTCCAGCTCGATGTTGATACCCAACGAGCGGATTTCTTTCAGCAATACGTTGAAAGATTCCGGCATGCCCGGCTCCATACGATGGTCGCCATCTACGATGTTTTTATACATCTTAGTACGGCCATTAACGTCATCCGACTTCACGGTGAGCATTTCTTGTAGGGTATAGGCAGCACCGTATGCTTCCAGAGCCCAAACTTCCATCTCACCGAAGCGCTGACCACCGAACTGTGCCTTACCACCCAACGGTTGCTGCGTCACCAAGCTGTAAGAACCGGTTGAACGGGCGTGCATCTTGTCGTCAACCAAGTGGTTCAGTTTCAGCATGTACATGTAACCCACGGTTACCGGACGCTCAAACTTCTCACCAGTGCGGCCATCGTACAAGTCAAGCTGACCAGACTCAGGCAGATCGCCCAATTTCAGTAGTTCTTTAACAATTGGTTCAGGCGCACCGTCAAAGACAGGAGACGCTGTCGGCAGACCATCACGCAGGTTTCCGATTAAGGTGCGTACTTCTTCGTCAGTCAGTTGGCTAATGTCCACTTTCTGACGGGTATCACCGAGATCGTAAACCTTCTGCAAGAACTCACGGAATTTCGCTAGTTCTTGCTGCTCTTTGAGCATGCGGTTGATCTTGTCACCAATCCCTTTCGCTGCCAGACCCAAGTGTGTTTCTAGGATCTGACCGATGTTCATACGCGAAGGTACACCCAACGGGTTCAGCACTAAGTCGACGGGTTCACCAGATTCGTCGTAAGGCATATCTTCGATCGGGTTGATCTTCGAGATAACACCTTTGTTACCGTGACGACCAGCCATTTTATCACCTGGCTGGATGCGACGTTTAACCGCAAGGTACACTTTAACGATCTTCAACACGCCTGGCGCAAGGTCATCACCTTGGGTGATCTTGCGACGTTTGGTGTCAAATTTCTTGTCAAAGTCAGCTTTGATTTCGTCGTACTGCTCGGCAAGCTGCTCTAGCTGCGTTTGCTGTGCTTCGTCGTCTAGTGTCTGCGTCAACATGGTCTGACGATCCATGCTGGCTAATTGACTATCAGTGTAACCGGCTTGAGAAAGCAGTGTGCGAACACGTGCCATCAGACCACCTTCAAGGATAGAGAACTCCTCGGTTAGGTCTTTTTTGGCTTCTTTCAGCTGCATTTCTTCGATTTCGAGTGCACGTTTGTCTTTTTCAACGCCATCGCGAGTAAAGACTTGCACATCGATAACCGTACCAGATACACCATTAGGAACACGCAATGATGAATCTTTTACGTCAGAGGCTTTTTCGCCAAAGATTGCTCGTAGTAGCTTCTCCTCTGGCGTCAGTTGTGTTTCGCCTTTTGGCGTCACTTTACCGACCATGATATCGCCGCCTTTGACTTCGGCCCCGATATACACAACCCCAGATTCATCCAGCTTAGACAGTGCCGCTTCACCCACGTTTGGAATATCCGCGGTAATTTCTTCACTGCCCAGCTTGGTATCACGCGCCACACAAGAAAGCTCTTGAATGTGAATAGTGGTTAAACGATCTTCCTGAGCCACACGCTCAGAAATAAGGATGGAATCCTCAAAGTTATAACCATTCCACGGCATAAACGCGATGCGCATGTTCTGGCCGAGTGCCAGTTCACCCAAATCGGTTGATGGTCCATCAGCCAAGACGTCACCTTTGGCGACTTCATGGCCTGGCATCACAGTTGGACGCTGATTAATACAGGTGTTCTGGTTTGAACGTGTGTATTTCACCAAGCTGTAGATATCGATACCCGCTTCGCCTGATACCAACTCATCTTCATTCACTTTCACCACGATACGTGATGCGTCGACCGACTGAATGGTACCACCGCGTTTCGCTACCGCTGTCACACCCGAGTCAACCGCCACATTACGCTCGATACCTGTTCCCACGAGCGGCTTTTGCGCGCGCAGTGTCGGCACCGCCTGACGTTGCATGTTCGCGCCCATCAAGGCACGGTTAGCATCATCATGCTCAAGGAACGGGATCAGTGAGGCTGCCACCGATACGACCTGGTTGGTCGCAACGTCCATGTACTGGACATGATCACGTGGGTGCAAGCCTGACTCACCGGTTTCACGCGCGGTGATCAGTTCATCAGTGAAGGAGCCATCTTCGTTCAACGCAGCGTTCGCCTGCGCAATCACGTAGTGACCTTCTTCGATCGCTGACAAATAATCAATTTGATCGGTCACTTTACCGTCAACGACTTTACGGTAAGGTGTTTCTAGGAAGCCGTAGCCATTACAACGTGCAAAGGCAGACAGTGAGTTAATCAGACCGATGTTCGGTCCTTCCGGTGTTTCAATCGGACACAGACGACCGTAGTGGGTGGCATGAACGTCACGCACTTCGAAACCTGCACGCTCACGCGTCAGACCGCCTGGACCCAATGCAGAAATACGACGTTTGTGCGTCACTTCTGACAACGGGTTATTTTGGTCCATAAACTGTGACAGCTGTGAAGAGCCAAAGAACTCTTTAACTGCCGCAGAGATAGGCTTAGCGTTAATTAAGTCTTGTGGCATCACACTGTCGAGATCGCCCAAGCTCAAACGCTCTTTTACTGCACGCTCTACACGTACTAGACCTACACGGAACTGGTTTTCTGCCATTTCGCCCACAGAGCGAATACGGCGGTTACCCAGGTGATCAATGTCATCAACTTCACCAATACCATTTCGGATATGGATGAGTTTACGCATCACCTCGATAATGTCTTCTTTGCTCAGAACGCCTGGGCCAGTCAGATCATCACGACCCAGAGAGCTGTTAAACTTCATACGACCCACAGATGATAGGTCGTAGCGATCGTCTGAGAAGAACAGACTTTCGAACAGTTGCTCTGCCGCTTCACGCGTTGGTGGCTCACCAGGACGCATCATGCGGTAAATTTCAACTAACGCCGTCAAGCGATCCGTTGTATTGTCGATACGCAGGGTATCTGACATGTACGGGCCGTGATCCAGGTCATTAGTGAACAGGGTTTCGATACGTTTGTGACCTGCTTGCGACAACTGCGCCAGTGTCTCCAGACTTAACTCTTGGTTAGCCGAGACAATCACTTCGCCAGTTTCCTGGTTGATATATTCACGTGCAGAAATCTTGCCCGCAATATACTCCACCGGCACTTCGATGTGATCAACGTTATCTTTCGTCAACTGACGGATATGACGCGCGGTAATTCGACGGCCTTGCTCAACGTAAACTTTACCGTCGGCTTCAATGTCGAAATTTGCCGTTTCGCCACGTAGACGATCAGGCACCAACTCCATCACCAGAGATTTGCCCTTCACTTCGAAAACGACTTTTTCGAAGAATAGATCCAAGATCTCTTCAGTTGTGTATTCCAGCGCACGCAGAATAATAGAAGCCGGCAGCTTACGACGACGATCGATACGAACGTATACGATATCCTTAGGATCAAATTCGAAATCCAACCATGAACCACGGTATGGGATCACGCGTGCGTTATATAGCACTTTTCCTGAGGAGTGGGTTTTACCCTTATCGCTGTCGAAAAAGACGCCCGGACTACGGTGCAGCTGGGATACGATAACCCTCTCAGTACCATTGATGACAAAGGTACCATTTTCAGTCATGAGCGGAATTTCGCCCATATAGACTTCTTGTTCTTTGATGTCTTTTACGGTACCAGCCGGGGCTTCCTTATCAAACATCACCAAGCGCAGTTTCACGCGCAGTGGGGCCGAATAGGTTACGCCACGAATTTGGCATTCTTTGACATCGAAAACTGGCTCACCGAGACGATAGCTAACGTATTGCAGCTCGGAATTGCCGTTGTAGCTCTGAATTGGAAAAACAGAGCGAAAGGCAGCTTCAAGACCGTATTGCCCTTCTGGATCCTGCTCGATAAAGTTCTTAAAAGATTCAAGCTGGATCGACAGCAAGTATGGCACGTCCAGAACTTGAGGACGCTTACCAAAATCCTTACGGATACGCTTTTTCTCGGTATAAGAGTAAACCATAGGGTTCCTCAGCTCGCTGATAAGTGACCCAAACTGTCCGATAAAACAAGGACAGTGACTAAACAACCACCGTTTAGTGTAGGAAAATCAAAGCGCGTGCTTTGATCTTTTTTGCATGGTCAGCAGTGATAAAACGGGGTGGAAATTTCACTACTGCCCTACAGCGCAAAAAGGCCGGTGGCTTTCTAGCCACCAGCCAATGCCCTTTCAGGCTAGGAAATTAAGTATAAATTACTTAACTTCAACAGAAGCACCAGCTTCTTCTAGCTGAGCTTTAAGCGCTTCAGCTTCTTCTTTCTCAACACCTTCTTTCAGAGGTGCTGGCGCGCCGTCAACAAGCGCTTTCGCTTCTTTCAGGCCTAGACCAGTTGCGCCACGTACCGCTTTGATTACTGATACTTTGTTCGCACCAGCTTCAGTTAGGATAACGTCAAATTCGGTTTGCTCTTCAACAGCAGCGCCTTCGCCAGCACCACCAGCAACAACTGCTGCTGCAGCTGATACGCCGAATTTTTCTTCCATAGCTTCGATAAGCTCAACAACTTGCATTACAGACATGTCTGCAATTGCGTCTAGGATTTGCTCGTTAGTGATAGACATAACAATTCTCTTTAAAGTCAACAATAAAAGGATTAAGCAACCAGATTAAGCGGGCAATTAGGCCGCGTCTTTTTGGTCGCGAACAGCGGCGATAGTACGAACCAGCTTGCCGGCAGAAGCTTCTTTCAAGCCCATCATTAGGCGTGCAATTGCTTCGTCGTACGTTGGCAGTGTCGCCAATACCTCTGGGTCAGTGATCACGCCTTCGAATGCAGCAGATTTAACCTCAAACTCGTTGTTTTCTTTAGCGAAGTCTTTAAAAAGACGCGCAGCAGCACCTGGGTGCTCGTTAGAAAACGCAATCAGAGTTGGGCCAACAAAAGTGTCTTTCAGACACTCGTAGTCTGTGCCTTCAACTGCACGGCGAGCCAGTGTATTACGAACAACTTTCATGAAAACGCCCGCTTCACGCGCTTGTTTACGTAGAGAAGTCATCGCATCCACGGTTACACCGCGAGAATCAGCAACTACTGCAGACAGGGCACCACTGGCAGCTTCGTTGACTTCAGCAACAATTGCTTTTTTGTCTTGAAGGTTTAAAGCCATTTGGATTTGCTCCTGGATTGTTTAACACCACTCCCCACATAGCGTAGAGAGAGCTTTTACGGTGCAGATCCAAGAAAGACGAAAATCTATCATGTTCTGGCACCGTCTACGTAGGAGAGATTAAGTTCGCTATGAACACCTACGGTCTTGGACGAAGTTTGCCGCAGCAAACTCAGCCATAAAATTGCCAAGCGAGAGAGTATAAACTACTCGCTCGCTTGTCGCAATTAGTTAACGCTTGCGTCCAAAGAGTTCTGGTCTAATGAAACACCAGCACCCATAGTGGTCGACAGGCTAACTTTCTTAATGAAAGTACCTTTTGCTGAAGTTGGCTTCGCCTTCTTCAGTGCAACCAACAGCGCTTCAAGGTTCTCTTTTAGGCTGTCAGCGTCAAAGTCTACTTTACCGATAGTAGTATGAACGATACCGTTCTTATCGTTACGATAACGAACCTGACCTGCTTTCGCGTTCTTAACCGCTTCAGCAACGTTAGGCGTTACAGTACCTACTTTCGGGTTTGGCATCAGGCCGCGTGGACCTAGGATAGTACCTAGCTGGCCAACAACGCGCATTGCGTCTGGTGAAGCGACGACAACGTCAAAGTTCATTTCGCCTTTCTTCACTTGCTCAGCAAGATCTTCCATACCCACGATATCTGCACCCGCTTCTTTCGCAGCGTCTGCATTCGCACCTTGGGTGAATACTGCAACACGGATATCACGGCCAGTACCGTTCGGCAGTACAGTTGCACCACGAACGTTTTGGTCTGATTTACGTGCATCGATGCCAAGGTTGACAGAAACATCAACACTTTCAACAAATTTTGCAGTCGCCAGTTCCTTAAGTAGAGCAACGGCTTCGTTGATGTCGTACTCTTTGGTCACATCAACTTTTTCGCGGATTACGCGCATGCGCTTAGTCATTTTAGCCATTGTCTTAACCCTCTACGTTCAGGCCCATTGAACGGGCAGTACCCGCAATGGAGCGTTTCATCGCTTCGACGTCCGCACCCGTCATGTCTGCCGCTTTGGTTTCTGCGATCTCTTGGATCTGAGCGTCAGTAACGGTACCCACTTTTTCAGTGTTCGGACGACCTGAACCAGACTTAACACCGGCTGCTTTCTTAAGCAGAATCGCCGCTGGTGGGGTCTTGGTTACGAAGGTGAAAGAACGGTCACTATATACAGTGATAACAACAGGAGTTGGTAGACCTTTCTCGATAGATTCAGTCTTCGCGTTAAACGCTTTACAGAACTCCATGATGTTTACACCGTGTTGACCTAGAGCAGGACCAACCGGTGGCGATGGGTTAGCTGCACCCGCTGCAACCTGCAGCTTGATGTAAGCTTGTACTTTCTTAGCCATTATTCAATTACCTAATTTTGGGTACTAACGTCTATCTTGTGACAGACTTCCCGTTTAACAAAAGGGCGCGAAATTATAGTCAAATTTCGCGCCCTTGCCAACCGTTAGCGGTGCTTTTTTGATCAGGTTTTTTCTACCTGGCCAAATTCAAGCTCTACCGGTGTTGCACGGCCGAAGATAGACACTGAAACTTTAAGGCGGTTTTTATCGTAGTCGACTTGTTCAACTACGCCGTTAAAGTCTGCAAATGGGCCTTCAGTAACGCGTACCACTTCACCTGCTTCAAATACGGTTTTATGCACCGGAGACTCGCTCGCTTTTTCAAGGCGATTGAGGATAGAGTCCGCTTCTTTATCAGAAATTGGAGCTGGGCGATCAGAGGTGCCGCCGATAAAGCCCATCACACGTGGCACACCACGTACTAGGTGCCACGACTCATCGTTCATCACCATTTGGACGAGCACATAACCTGGGAAGAATTTACGTTCGCTTTTACGACGTTGACCTTGGCGCATTTCAACCACTTCTTCGGTTGGCACCAATACTTCCCCGAAATAGTCTTCCATTTCGTGCATCTTGATATGTTCGCGCAATGATTGCGCCACACGGCTTTCAAAACCAGAGAAAGCCTGAACCACATACCAACGTTTTTTGGGAGCTTCGCTCATGTACTTTTACCTCACACGCCAGTGATTAGGCGGACTAGACGGACCATGATTCCGTCAACGCCCCACAAGATGAGCGCCATAACGACAGTAACAGCCAGAACGATGAGAGAGGTTTGCAAAGTCTCTTGGCGCGTAGGCCAAATGACTTTACGCACTTCCATACGCGATTCGCGTGCAAACGTGATCGCAGCTTTTCCTTTCATCGTGAGTGCAGCCACACCGCCAGCAGCGGCAACCAGCACCACTACAGCAGCAGCTCGCACTACTACAGACACATCACTGTACAGGCTATTCCCTACCACGGCTGCGGCCAATAGGACAAAAACAACACCCCACTTGAGGATGTCCATCGAACCGGATTGGGTCTCAGCGTTCGCTTTCATACATTCTACCTGTAACAAGTCTACATAGACGGCAGTGCCTATAACAGCATACGGTCCGTATTCTGCAAGGCACGTGGTGATCTTATCTCTCGTTAGAGGGTGATACGATCACTAAAGTCCGCGCTGACCGACCACTAGTGGCGAAAATTACGCCAATAGGAGTGTCAAACGCAGAAAAAGGGCATCAAATGATGCCCTTTTTACTAGTGTTTCGTCAAATCATTATTCAACGATGTTGGCAACAACACCAGCGCCTACAGTACGGCCACCTTCACGGATAGCGAAACGTAGGCCTTCATCCATCGCGATTGGCGCGATAAGCGTTACAACCATCTTAATATTGTCACCAGGCATAACCATCTCAACGCCTTCTGGCAGTTCGATAGTACCGGTCACGTCAGTTGTACGGAAGTAGAACTGTGGACGATAACCTTTGAAGAACGGCGTATGACGGCCGCCTTCGTCTTTACCTAGTACGTATACTTCTGATTCGAACTTGGTGTGCGGAGTGATTGAACCAGGCTTCGCCAGTACTTGACGCCTTCTGGCAGTTCGATAGTACCGGTCACGTCAGTTGTACGGAAGTAGAACTGTGGACGATAACCTTTGAAGAACGGCGTATGACGGCCGCCTTCGTCTTTACCTAGTACGTATACTTCTGATTCGAACTTGGTGTGCGGAGTGATTGAACCAGGCTTCGCCAGTACTTGACCACGCTCAACTTCGTCACGCTTAGTACCACGCAAAAGAACACCAACGTTCTCACCCGCACGGCCTTCGTCTAGAAGCTTACGGAACATTTCAACACCAGTACAAGTGGTCTTGGTGGTGTCTTTCATGCCTACGATTTCAACGTCGTCACCCACGGTGATGATGCCTTGCTCAACACGACCAGTTACAACAGTACCACGGCCTTGGATTGAGAATACGTCTTCGATTGGTAGGATGAACGGCTTGTCGATCGCACGCTCTGGCTCTGGGATGTAAGAATCCAGGGCTTCAGCAAGTTCAACAATCTTCTGCTCCCACTGCTCTTCACCGTTCAATGCACCCAGTGCAACCTTGAATTACTGGGCAGTCGTCACCTGGGAGAAGTCATACTCTGAAAGTAGCTCACGGACTTCCATTTCAACC
>NZ_MUFJ01000033.1:0-39764 GCF_001996245.1 Salinivibrio sp. MA607
GACCCACCCTGCCCGAGTCGGGTGGTGTAAAAGGGATCAAAAATACGTTTTTGTACATCGGGCGTCATTCCTGCGCCATCATCGTGTATGCGGATACTCACACTCTCGGTTGTCGCCATGGTGGCTATGACGTGTATGTGCCCAGCGTCACGCCCGATAAACGCATGAATTAACGCATTATTGATTAAGTTGATCAACGTTTGGGTGAGTGCGCCCGGGTAGCTGTTGAGCAGAATGCCTTCTGGAATCGCAACCTCGAGCTGGTGTGGCGCGCGCTGAAGTGTCGGTCGCATCGAGAGCAGGACTTCGTTCATCAACAGATGTAGTTCAAAGTCGCGTCTGTGGTCACTGGTTTGATCCACCGCGAGTTGCTTAAAGGCACGAATTAATTCGGAGGCCCGTAACATATTACGTTCAATAATACGTGTCCCGTCTTCAACATGGGTGAGAAACTGATCGAGGTCGTCACGGGTGATTGGCTGCTCGAGTTTGTGAACGAATTCGTGTTTAGTGTCGAGTATCGAGGTGGAAGACATCCGGGCGTTACCGATGGGTGTATTCAACTCATGCGCCACGCCAGAGACCAACGAGCCGAGTGATGCCAACTTTTCATTCTGAACCAATTCCTCTTGAATCGCTTCGAGTCGTCTAAGTAGTGACTTAAGTTTTTCTCCGTACGCGTTAACGGCTTGGCGCAATTCGCCTACCTCGTTCATCTTACCTATCGCCAACTCTTGGGTGGTTTCACCCTCAATGAGCTCCCAGATTTGCTGGGTGGTCTGTTGAATTTTACCTAATAGGTTGCGAGCGGTAATCGCGGCGATAATTCCCACAACGAGCAACAGCCCGCCAATGGCGAACATCAGGAACAGTCCCATGCTATCGGCAGCCGCTGTCATTTTGCTTTTGGGCACGACGAGACCGATCACCCAATCGGCTTGAGGGTATTTAATAATATGAACGTAAGCGGCTTCGTTTAGCACGCCGTCGTTCTTTATCGTGATCAGTTGACTATCTTGGAGAGATTGGCTTGCCTGCAACGCTTCTTGTAGCCAAGGGAGCGCTTGCTCTAACTCGGTAACCGTTCGCAGCGTATTTCGATAAGGATTAAATGTTACCGCTGTTTCGGGGAAGCTTATTGCTTTGTTATCAGCGTCCAAGGCGAACACATAGCCATCGTTTTCTTTGCCATAACGAGACAGAATGTCGGCAATGCCGCTCAGCCTCATGTCGACCGTTGCCACCCCAACAAAGCGATCGTTTTCTTTCATGGGCACGGTACAGGTAATCATCGGCTCTTTGGTAAACGGGTCGATATAGGCATTGGACCAACTGCAGCGATCGATAGGTGCTTGTTTTCCTGCTAAGTACCAGTGTTCATTGTGGTAACCCTTGCCATCAGGGTTGTTGTAATCATCATAGTATTCCATATCGGGTCCTGTGCGGCCCCAAAAAAAACTATGTCGTTCTACGCCCGGTGTGAAGGTATTGGGCTCCGGCCAGATCCCCCCACCGGCAATCGTGGGATCGCCATGATTGTTAAAGATCGGGGGAAAGAGGCTGCGGAATAG
This sequence comes from Salinivibrio sp. MA607, assembly GCF_001996245.1. Lineage (NCBI taxonomy): Bacteria > Pseudomonadati > Pseudomonadota > Gammaproteobacteria > Vibrionales > Vibrionaceae > Salinivibrio > Salinivibrio sp. MA607. The sequence continues at coordinate 1,572 of NZ_MUFJ01000033.1, forward strand.
CGCTTCGTCCTTGGGAAGGTTGGTGCTCTTTAAAGCGATCGTACTGGTTAACAGTTCGATCTGTCCGAGTTTGGCATCGAGCAAGTCTAGGAGGCTATGCTGACTTATGGCGATTTTTTGGTGTCGCTGGTCAATCAAATCGGGCTTTACTCTCCATTCGACCACCGCATAGATTGTGAGTAGCGCCATGACGAGAACAAGCGCGAGACCGAAAGCGATTTGGTGACGGATTGTTGGGGTAGGAGTGGGCATTGGAGATACATCCTTTCTTCTCGACTGGCTGCCGTGCGCACAGATCGCCTATTACTGCCAGTATTATCTAAGCTCAGCAATGATGATTAAGCCATCTCACACCATTGTAGCCCTTAGTGTGCATTTATGTGGCGAGAAAAAAGCATATGTGAAAAAGTACACGTAAAAAGCATATAAAAACCCCTTTAGCTATCCATCGCTAAAGGGGAGGCAGGGTTTTCGGTATTGCGAAATAAAGCGTGCGAGCTTTATTTGATATTGACGACCATCTTGCCGAAGTTACGGCCTTCTAGCACATCAATCAGTGCTTGCGGCGCTTGCTCAAAGCCATCCACCGCGTGTTCACGGTAATGAATTTGGCCTTCGCCGACCCATTTGGCCATATCATGCGCGAACTCAGGGTAGCGGTGCGCATAGTCATCAAAGATAATAAAACCTTTGATGGTTAAGCGCTTAACCAAGATGGTGCCCATCAACTGTGAGAGGCGATCTGGGCCATCGGGCAAGGCAGTGTTGTTGTACTGTGACACCAATCCACACACTGGAATGCGAGCACCGGTGTTGAGCAGTGGCATTACACCATCAAACACTTTGCCCCCGACGTTTTCAAAGTAGATATCAATGCCTTGTGGGCAGGCTTCAGCGAGTTGCTCGGCAAAGTTGTCTGCTTTGTGGTCGATACACGCGTCAACGTTGAGGTTTTCACGTGCGTATTGACATTTTTCTTCGCCACCGGCAATCGCTACTACGTGGCAACCTTTTAGCTTACCAATTTGCGCTACAGTTGCGCCGACGGGACCGGTTGCCGCTGCTACCACGAGGGTTTCACCTTCTTTGGGTTGGCCAATATCCAGTAAACCCATGTAAGCGGTAAAGCCTGGCATCCCTAAGATGCCGAGCGCGTAAGAAACCGGCGCTAGATCCGGATTGAGTTTGATCAGCGTATCGCCGTTTACAACTGAATGCGTTTCCCAACCTTTGTAAGCGAGTACCCAATCACCCGACTGGTAATCGGCATGGTTAGACTCCAGCACTTTACCCACGGTGGCACCGACCATTAGGCCATCAATTGCCACCGGCTCGGCGTACGATTTTGCATCACTCATACGACCGCGCATGTATGGGTCGATAGATAAGTGGTGGTTTTCAATTAAGACGTCATGGTTGCCGAGAGCAGGAATATCCACTTCTTCTAAGCGAAAGTTCTCTGCAGTAGGCGCCCCTACGGGGCGCGATGCAAGAACAAAACGTTGGTTCATTGGTGATGACATGTGTGTCCTCCCTTATTCAGTACGGGAATTAAAGCGCGGCTTGCAGCACGCGGCGGCAAACATCCGGGGTCACATCGCCGTGCTCACCGAGCTGAGTCATGCCGTGCTGAGTTAAGCTTTCAATCAATGGTTCAATCGCGCTTTCGTCCAAGTCATAGTCGCTCATGCGTGTTTTCACGTTCATGCGCTCAAAGAAATCGCGGGTTTTCTCAATCGCTTGTTGAGCCTTTTCTGCTTCGCTGCCTTGCTCAATATGCCAGACACGCTCAGCAAATTGTGCGAGCTTGGCTTGTTTTTGCTCAAACTTCTCATTCAACATTGCCGGCAACACAACCGCGAGGGTTTGTGCATGGTCCAAACCATGTTGGGCAGTCAGCTCGTGACCAAGCATATGGGTTGACCAATCTTGTGGTACACCCACGCCAATCAAACCATTCAGCGCGAGAGTCGCGGTCCACATCAAGCTGGCACGGATGTTGTAATCTTCCGGGGTTTCCAGCGCTTGTGGGCCAAGCTCGATCAAGGTTTGTAGCAGGCCTTCGGCGAATCTGTCTTGTACCGGCGCGTTAGCTGGATAAGTGAGGTATTGCTCAACCACGTGAACAAACGCATCAACGGCACCGTTGCCGACTTGACGGATAGGTAAGGTATAGGTTTTTACCGGATCCAACACTGAGAATTGTGGAAACACCAATTCGCTCATAAACGGCAATTTCGCTTGCATTGACTCGCGATTGACTACCGAGCCCTTGTTCATTTCTGAGCCAGTAGCAGGCAAGGTGAGCACGGTGCCAAATGGCAGTGCGGCTTCGATTTTGCTGCCCATGCTGGTGAGAATGTCCCATGCATCGCCATCGTATTTCGCTGCTGCTGCAACAAATTTGGTGCCGTCGATCACTGATCCACCGCCGACAGCGAGCAGATAGTCGTAGCCTTCTTCACGCACTTTTTCGACCGCTTTCATTAGCGTGTCGTAGCGTGGGTTAGGCTCAATACCACTGAACAGGCCAAATTGACGCTCGCCAAGTGCTTGTTCAACTTCACCTAAGGTGCCGGTTTTGCGTGCACTCTGGCCACCGAAAAGAACCAAAACTTTTGCTGCGGCTGGGATGAGCCGATCCAGCTCGGCAATTTTACCTTCGCCAAAAACGATACGTGTGGGATTGTAGAACTCAAAGTTGTTCATTGCTCATCCTTCCTTTTCATTGTTGTCAGTCAATCAGTCTTCTCGTTTGATTAGACCGGTCGTCTAGTTAGCGTTTATTTAAAACCCGCCTTGGCGGGTCTTATTGAAATGCTTGTTTTATCAAAAAACCGGAAATGAAATGCTCACTAGCACCTCATCGTTGTTCCTCTTATGCTGCGTTTGTTCGTTTGACTTTTATACTAGTCAGCCAAGCCGAGTTTTTGTTGCGTAATGGTCATCGCCTGCGCTAGATGGCTGTCATTACGGTGCAGTTTTGTTAACAGTGTTGCCCCTAACCATAGCTGGTAAAGCGTCGTCGCCGTGGTTAAGGCGTTGTCATGGTTAAAATTGCTTTCGTCGAGCGCGAGTGCACTCGCTAAGCTACCAATCAGTTTGTCGGTGCCATCACGCAACGCAAGCCGCATGGGCTCGGAAAGATCTGCCACCTCAGCGCTTAGCTTAACGACCAAGCAAGTTTGAACGGGATCCATACTGCAGTACTGGGCCTGCCAAAGGGTAAAGTAGCGATGAACTCGCGTAATAGGCGGCAGCGTAGTGTCTGACAGCAAACTGTTTACTTCCGCTAAATAACGCGAAAAATAGTGCTGCAATACCGCCTGACCAAATTGCTCTTTTGAAGCAAAATAATGGTAAAACGACCCTTTCGGGACGCCGGCTTGTTTCAGTATTGCGCTAAGACCCACACCACTAAAGCCAAACTGCGCCATTACATTAACACCCGTATCCAGCAAATGCTGGTGGGTAGCGTTGTGGCTGGTGTGTTCTAATGTGCTACTTGATTTCATGTGGTATAGCATAATGAAGATTAGACCGGTCGTCTAGTGTTGTGTGTGATTTTTTTATCAGGGGATACAGCAAGGGGATTTAACGCAACATCACCCAGCCTGAGTGATATTTCCCGTATTTTAAGTCCGAAAAGCACTAAGCTGTTGTGCATTGTCGGATTTCTCTTCTAATCTTGATGGTGAGAGAGAAAAGGCGTAAATACGCAGTAACGGAACGCGGGAGGGCCGATGAATGTACTATCTTGTCAGCATGTCAGTGAGTTGATCGATCAGTCGATTACGCTTATTGACGGAACAGATACTGAATATGCTATGACGCTTGTTCGTGTTGATACCCATCCTGGTCATGGCGATGAAGTAAACGACCATTACGTCGAGAATTTCAGTTTGGTATTAAAAGGTCCTGAAGACACGCGCTTTCCTCAGGGAAATTATTTGCTCAGTCATCCAGAGTTAGGAGAGCAGATCCTCCATATGCTACCTGTAGGTGATGCGACGTATACCATCACCATCAATACCCAAGCCTGAACAGCCATTCTTACTGCTGGTTAAATAACCGCCACTCAACCACTTAGTACTTTCTTTTGATAGATTAGTCGCGCAAATTAAGTAGAATAAAGCGGCTAAGCTAGCAGTAGGGAGGTTATATGTTTGCCTGGCTGAGTGGCTTATTTGAAAAAGAACAGCTGCAAGCGTCTGTCTGGGTGAGAGACATCGTGGCGAGTAATCCGAAAGGGAGCTACGCCAAATACAAAAATTACTATGATCGCCACATCAATCGGATCCTCAAAAGTTATCACAAGGATTTTCTCCGCTTTGAGAAGTTCGCGGTACGTAACTATAAGCACAGCGATCAATCCGTCTTTATGGCAGTTAAAGTCGCTAGCTATGCCTACCAGCTTGGGCAGTTAAAAGTGGCGGCTTGTATTACTGCTGCGGTGATTTCTACCTGCAACCGTGCTAAAAGAGGCGATGCACAAGTTCACCCCAAACTGTATCGCGCGACGATAGTGTTGCATAAAAAAATCCTAGAGACAGGTAAGACGACGAAAAAACAAAAAAGCGCAGAACCAGCTTGATAGGTCACAAGCTGGTGGCTTTTTGTGCATTTAATAAAAATATCATAAACCTATTCAGCCCCCGCCAAATCTGAATAAGTGATGTCTGTCACGGTTTCTATTCCATCCCTATGAGTCAATTTGTTCTGGTCATTCATTCGCCACACTGATAGAGTCCCATCCCTCACACACCTTGTGAGCGAACTAATGCTTAAATCTACACAAAATAACGACCGACTTGTTGCCGTATTTACTATCGGCTTTGTCGCTGTATTTCTTGCCTTTGCCCTGTTTGACCTAAAACACTTTTCCTCTGTGATCCAGTCTCTATTCTCTGAGTCTGCCAACCTTTTTGGTTATTGGTGGCAGTGGCTAATGGTCATCAATTTCGTATTGGCGCTAGCTATTGGCGGCAGTAAATTTGGTAAATTGAAACTTGGCGCCACCGATACCGTCTCAATGAGCCGTTTTCGTTGGGTTGCGATGATCATGTGTACCCTGCTTGCCGGCGGTGGTGTCTTTTGGTCAGCGGCTGAGCCTATCTATCACTTCATGACGCCACCACCAGCACTGGGTGAGATGGAAGCGGGTGTGATGGAGACCGTCGCCCCTGCGTTAAGCCAAAGCTTTTTCCACTGGGGCTTCTTAGCCTGGGCGGTATTAGGCACCTTGGCGACGATTGTACTGATGTATGCGCACCACCAGGCAGGCGTACGCTTGCGTCCTCGTGCACTCTTGTACCCTTTGCTCGGTGACAAGCTAGAAAATCACTGGCTTGGCTCTGTGATCGACGCTTGTTCGATCATTGCCGTAGCTGCCGGAACCATTGGTCCAATTGGCTTCTTAGCAACCCAGTTGGGTTATAGCTTGGAAAGCTTTGTGGGCATTGAAAATACCATGCCGATGCAAATGCTGATCTTGGCGGCTGTCGTGGCTATTTATTCCATCTCTGCGTTTACCGGTATGGATAAAGGTTTGCAATGGCTGAGCCGTATGAACGTTATCGGCGCCGCAGTGTTACTTGGTGCGGTTATCGTGCTCGGTCCTACCGGCTTTATCTTTGAGCAATTTGGCTCGGGCTTTAGCTACTACCTGAACAACATGCATACTCTCGCACTGAATACCGATAATGGTGGCTGGAACGCATGGTGGACCTGGTTCTTCTGGGGCTGGTTTATTGGTTTTGCTCCGATGATGGCTATCTTCATTGCGCGCATTTCTAAAGGCCGTTCGATTCGTGAGCTAATTTTCGCTGTTGCGATTTGTGCCCCAATTGCCACTAACTTCTGGTTCTCAGTATTGGGCGGTACCGGTATCTTCTATGAGTTGCAATCACCCGGTAGTATTTCTGGTCCCATGGCGGATGCCGGCTTACCCGCGATTTTGATTGCGTCACTGTCACAGCTGCCTTACAGCGTGATTCTGATCCCAGCGTTTATGTTGCTTACCACGACGTTTGTGGCAACCACTGGCGATTCAATGGCGTATTCGATTGCGATGGCTGTGTCTGGTGATAACCAACCAACCCGTAAACATCGCCTGTTCTGGGCGATTGTGATGGGCGTGGTCGCTGGTGTGCTTCTGCTCGCCGGAGACGGTGGTTTGAACGCGCTCCAGTCGTTCATTGTGATCACTGCAGTGCCTGTGTCTTTCTTGATTGCATTTACCTTTATCACCGGCCCAATAGCCGTGATGCGGATGCAAAAAGAAAAAGAAGCGAACCTGGCGCTAGAGCCTGCGACGGCCAATTAATGGCGTCATACATAGCTTAAAGAAAAAGCGCCGAATGTCGGCGCTTTTTTTATATCTGGCCTTCCTCGGGAGGTGCTATTTAGGTTGCCACTGCCCGCTGGTGACCAGTTTATCCATTACCTTATCGACCGCCACTTTGGCTTTTGCGACGATATCGTCCACTTCATTGGGCGTCACCACCAGTGGGGGCGCAAAGCCGAGAATATCGCCATGTGGCATCGCACGCGCAATTAGCCCTTGCTCTAAACACGCAGCCGCCACTTGTGGCCCCACTTTTAGGCTGGGATCAAAGTGACTGCGATGGGCGCGGTCAGGCGAGAACTCCAGCGCATGCAGTAATCCCACTCCGCGGCTATCGCCAATTAATGGGTGATCGGCAAAGGCGGCTTTCATTTTCATTTGCAGATATTCGCCCGTGGTTGCGGCGTTTTGAGTCAGATTCTCGCGCTCAATGATATCAAGATTACACAGTGCTGCCGCGGCGCCCAATGGATGCCCAGAGTAGGTATAGCCATGACCAATGGCGCCCCACGTATCGGTACCATCTTCAAGCACCTCCCAGACGCGATGCCCAACCATAACCCCAGACAGTGGCTGATACGCAGACGTTAGCCCTTTGGCGACTGTGATAAGATCGGGTTTCATGTCGTAATAAATCGATCCAAAATCACTGCCAATTCGGCCAAAGCCACACACCACTTCATCGGCGATCAGCAGTACGTCATATTTATCCAGCACTTTACGAATGGCCGCCCAGTAGCCCTCGGGGGGCGGTACGATACCACCGGTGCCGAGTACAGGTTCGGCAATCATGGCGGCGACGGTATCGGGGCCTTCAGCCAAGATCATTTTTTCCAGTTCATCCGCGCAGTGTTGTGCGAACTCTGGCTCTGTCATACCACTGTCTTCACGGCGATAGTAGTAGGGCGCCATCGTGTGTTTGATGCGTTCAATCGGTAAATCAAAGTGCGCATGGAACAAAGGCAGGCCGGTTAGTGAGCCGGACGCCACACTAGAGCCATGGTAGCCCCGGTCGCGTGAGATAATTTTCTTTTTCTCGGGTTTACCGCGGGCGTTATTGTAATACCAAACAATTTTAAGCTGGGTTTCATTGGCATCACTCCCCGACATACCGTAGTACACCTTACTCATACCAGGCGCGATGTTGATTAAGCGGTCTGATAAGGTTACCAAGGCCTCATTGGTGTGGCCAACATAGGTATGATAGTAGGCGAGCTTTTTCGCTTGCTCGTAGATGGCTTCTGCCATTTCTTCACGGCCATAGCCGATATTCACGCAATACAAGCCCGCGAAGCCGTCAATCAGCTCAACGCCTTCAGAATCGGTGATCCGGATCCCTTTACCTGACGCGATCACTCGGCCAGGCATTTCGCCATGCGCATACTGCTTGAGGTGCGTAGAGGGATGGAACACGGTATTTCTGTCTTTTTCTAGCAACGCTTTTGTTTCTGGACGCATGATCAGTCTCCTTATCCGTCAGCAAACCTGAATTAACTGCCGCTTACCGTGGGTAGGCCACCTAAACAGTAGTATTTGATTTCACTAAATTCGTCGATGCCGTAACGGCTTCCTTCTCGGCCTAAGCCCGACTGCTTGACGCCACCAAATGGAATCGGGTGGCCGGTCATTTTCACTGAATTGACACTGACCATCCCGACTTCTAAGCCGCGCAGACAGCGCCAAATATCTCGAATATCATGGCCATACACATACGCTGATAAGCCATATTCGGTATTGTTGCCCATGGCGATGGCTTCGTCTAAGTCATCGTAGGCAATCACAGCAGCGACGGGACAGAAAGTTTCTTCTTGATAGACCAACATCTCCGACGTCACCTTGGTGATAAGCGTAGGCGCAAAGAAGTTCTCACCCAGGTTGGGATTTAATTTTCCGCCCATCACAGTTGCCCCTTTGGCAATGGCATCATCGACGAGCGATTGCGCTTTCTCGACCGCACGGCGTGAAATTAATGGGCCAATGTCTGTGCTTGGCAATAGACCATTGCCTACTTCAAGTTCATCCATCAGTGCGGCAAAGGCATCGACGAACGCTTGATGTTTGTCACGTGGCACTAAAATTTTATTCGCCGCCAGGCAATCTTGGCCTGACGTTTGGAATTTGGCATCGATAGCGGCGCGCGCGGCTTGTTGAATATCCATATCAGGCAGCACAATAAAGGGCGCATTTCCCCCAAGCTCCATGGCGCATTTTTTTACGGTTTGGGCGCTTTGTTCTAGCAGTAGCCGGCCAACACGGGTAGAGCCGGTAAAGCTGAGCGCTTTGACTTTTTCACTTTGACACAATTGTGCTGAGACCATGGGAGGATCGCCTAAAATGATATTAAACACGCCGGCAGGGATCCCCGCACGCTCAGCAAGCTCGGCTAATGCGAGTGCAGAGAAGGGCGTTTCTTCTGCGGGTTTAACTATCACGCTGCAGCCAATGGCGAGTGCGGCAGCGGCTTTGCGCGTGATCATGGCATTGGGAAAATTCCATGGCGTGATCAAGGCGGCCACGCCAATAGGTTCACGTAATGTCGCTAGGTGCGCATTGGGAATGTGGCTAGGCATGGTGTCGCCATATACCCGCTTAGCCTCTTCAGCAAACCAGTGAATGAATGAGGCCCCGTACTCCACCTCGCCCTCGGCATCGCGCAAGGTTTTGCCTTGTTCGAGCACCATGAGGTGAGCAAGATCGTGTTGATTTTCCATGATCAGATCGTGCCACCGCATTAGCCGTTTTGCCCGTGTCTCAGCTGACTCGGCGCGCCACAGGTGAAAAGCCGCTTCGGCATCAWCAATGGTTTGGTTCACTTGTGCGGCACTCAAGGCAGCGGTGTAGCCCAACACTTCGCCGGTTGCGGGGTTTAAAACTGGCGTATCGGACTCGCCATTGACCCATTTGCCATTGCAATACGCCAGTTGCCGAAATAGGCGCTGATCGTCAAGATACGCGAGCACATCGGTGCTTGCTTTACCGGTCGCATCGTGACGTAGTGTATTGGCCGCTGATCCTGTGTAGTGAAGATCACGTGATTGGAATACGGTCATACTCCCTCCTCTGACAAAATCGCCACGCTGCCTATCAGCGTTTGCTTACTCTTACTGTATGCAACTTATCGAAAAGAGGTTTTTTGTTAGACGACGATAAAACGGTGTTTTTTTCTGAACCCTACCTTTTACCGAATAAAACTTTCTGCAGGCTTATCCATTCGCGGCGGTGTCAGGAGCCTCGAGCGGGAGCGTGAGGGCGGGACGTTTCACTTGTTTGGTGACGATATAGGTGTAGTACTGTTTAATACCAAGATCATCAGTAAGCCACCGGTCAATCAAGCGTTGATAGTAGTCGATATCGGTGACGCCAAGCCGAACGATATAGTCAATCCCGCCGCCTGTGGCCCAGCATTCTTTGACATCGTCACAAGCTTGCATGGCGCGTTCAAAGCGTTGAAAGCTCTGCACATCATGTTGGCCGAGAGTGATTTCAACTAATACGGTATTGAGCTTGATCACGGCATCAGGGTTAATACGCGCGCCGTAGCCTTCAATGACGCCCGCTTGCTCGAGCCGTTTTACTCTTTCCCAACAAGGGCTTACGGATAGGTTGATGGCGTGCGCGAGGTTCGACTTGGTGATGCGCCCATCTTGCTGCAAAATGTGTAGGATTTTGATATCAAATTTATCGAGCTTCATCTCACCTCCGTCATACAGGTTCGGCAATGACTGCAAAGGTATCACCGATATAAATCCGCCCGAGATGGCGTTTGGCCAGTAAAATGCCWTCGCGTTCGGCATAGTAGGGAACGGGTTCGGTGCCAGTACGCTCGATATTATGCACTTTACCAATCAAATCCCCTTGCTTGATGGTATCGCCCAAGTGTACACAGAACTCAATAATGCCGGCATGCTCACTTTGTACATAGCAGTGTTTATCGGGTAGTTCGAGCTTGACGGGCGTAGCCGGTGGATGGCGATAGTCGTCTTGTAAAATACCTGAAAACACTAAAAAATTATGAATGCCGCGTTGGGTAATCGCGATCGATTCAGGGGTACTGGTGCCGCCGCCACCCAGCTCGGTGGTGACAAACACTTTGCCTTGTTGTTCGACGGCAGTGTCGTACATGCTGGTGGCGTCCATTTCGGTGGTTTGCACTTGATACGGCGCCCCAAATAGGCGAGCCCCCTCAGCACAGGCATCGGCTTGTTGCAGGTTTTCTAACCGATGTGAGGCGGCATAGGGAATAAGATCTAAGGTTTTACCGCCTGAGTGAATATCTAAGGCGGTATCACATTGCGGGATCAAATAACGGGTAAAATAGTCCGCAATTTGCTCGGTGACACTGCCGGTCGGGGAGCCTGGGAAGGCACGGTTCATGTTGCCTTGGTCCCAAGGTGATGTGCGTGTGCCTGCTGTTACCGCAGGGGCATTCATCATGGGTAAAATAATCACCCGACCTTTAATGTTGCTTGGTATAAGCTGATGGCATGTATTGAGTAATGCTGTAATACCTTCATACTCATCCCCGTGGTTGCCGCCAGTGAGCAACGCGGTTTTACCTTCACCATTTTTAATCACGGTAATGGGAATCGTCACACAGCCCCAAGCGGATTGATCGTGGGAATGGGGCAGTTTGAGAAATCCATGTTGTACACCGTCTGCGTGAAAATCGACTGTGGCTTCAATGGCTGTTGGCTCCATAACTGCTCCTTGCTATAACCGTTCTCACTCTCGCTGTAGTCTTGGACGTGGCGACCGCTTTTGGTATGTATTGACGTTTTTCACCGTTAGCGGCCTAGGTGCCAAGCCTATAAGAGTGATTTTAAATCATGATGTTATGAGTGTAGCACCTATCCACGAAACGCCAGTGTTTTACAACTAATGTTTTACAAATAGCTGCCGTGGCAAGTCACACAAGGTTTGTGCCCCTTCTTGAGTGATAATGATGCTCTCGGTCGTTTCTATACCCCAATCTTTCATCCAAAGCCCAGGCATGAAGTGGAAGGTCATGCCTTCGCGCAGGATCGTTTGATCGCTCGGGCGCAAGCTCATGGTGCGCTCGCCCCAGTCAGGGGGATAACTTAGCCCGATAGGATAGCCACAGCGCGCCCCTTCACGATCGAACCCGTACCGCAATAGCGCGTCGTTAAGGGCATTGGCAATGTCGCCACAGGTATTACCCGGTTTGGCAACCGCGAGACCAGCTTCAAGTCCTGCTTGTAGCGCTTCATCGGCGCGTTTGAACTCATCGCCAGGTTCACCCAAAAAGATAGTGCGTGACAACGGGCAGTGATAGCGACGATGCACGCCAGCGATTTCAAAAAATGTCCCCTCACCACGCTTAAATGGGCGGTCATCCCAGGTTAAGTGGGGCGCTGCCGCATCGCCGCCAGATGGCAACATAGGCACAATGGCAGCGTAATCGCCAAAGTGACCATCATGACCAACGACCGCGTGTTTATTGATTTCGGCTACCAATAAATGTTTGGGCAAGCCGGGTTCTATCATCTCAAAGGCCACGCGATGCATATTCTCCACAATACGTGCAGCGGTGTGCATATACGTGAGTTCTTGATTAGATTTGACCGCGCGACACCAGTTAACTAGCCCAGTGGTGTCCACCAGGGTTGCCATCGGTAGATTTTCTTTGAGAGATTCGAACGCGGTGGCACTGAAGTAATAATTATCTTTTTCTACCCCAATCCGGCCGCGATCCCAGTAGTTTTCTGCCAGGACATAATTGCAAAGGTACTCCATAGGGTGGAGCGGTGGATTCATGACATAGTGGTCAGGGTAATAGGTGATGCATTCAGCGCTCATATAAACAGTCCGCAGCGCACCATTGGCGTCTTGGATACGACCAAACCATAACGGATCGCCGGTCGAACCAATCACGACACACTGGGGCACATAAAAAGACCAGCCATCATAGCCTGTCAGCCACGCCATATTCGATGGATCGTGTACCAGCAAGGTATCGATATCGTTCTCTTCCATGGCATAGCGGACCTTGGCTAAACGGGCGCTGTATTCTTCGTATGAAAACTTCAATACAACGTCGCTCATACGCTGACTCCTGTTCAATCCCACGACGGTGGTGCTTATAAAACGTACTACTGACCGGTAATTGAACTTGGATCAAGCACGATTACCGGTGCAGAAAGGTGCCGTTTTTCGGTCACGTTATCGAACAAACGGAGAAGGCTTTCGTTTGGTGCGCAGTCCTAATCTAGGTAGTGTCAGGTTGCCGCGTCCAGCTCTCTTATATGAGCTTTTACCACCAACCGGATAAGATTTTGTTTCGCCTCCATTTAAGTGTTAAACCATAGAGTGAAATATCGTCAAGTTTTATTGGCAACAAATTTGTCACTTAAAGTGACAAATTGTGCGAACAGTGGGGGAGAAAAGAGAGTGAATCGCGGCATTAAGATAGAAAAAACAGCGGGAGCGCGTCATTCTAGGGCTAAAGGAGAAAAAATACGCCCTACCGCTTGTTGTGAGCGATAAGGCCCTCGGTAAATTACTGCTTTTTCAATTTGTACATATCAGCGAGATCGCCGTTGATGGTCTCGCCATTCATGTCTTGCATAATAACTTGGTTTTCGGCCACGAAGAATTGATTCGGGCTATCAGTTAAGCCTTCAAGAACCACAACGCTGCCTGTTTGATCCCAGGAAAAAGAACCTTCTTCCTTGAATGCTTCTCCCTGTTTACCCAAGTAAGTTTTGCTAAGAACGTAGGTATTGTCTTGGTTAATCGTCAGTGTGGTATCAATACCTTCACAATCGGCGCAAGGGATCACGCCTTGGTAGGTACCATCCCAGTCCAGCGAGGTTTTGGCGTTGTGGTGATCGGCCATTTCATAAACCGTATCCTCAGCGTTGTCGATAGCCGTTTCCGCACTGTCTAATGCTTGTTCGGTGCCTTCTTTTACTGCAGTTTGGGCGTTTTCTACGCTAGATTCGACTTGCGACTTTCCCTCTTGAGGGTCGTTTGTTTGTTGTTCACAGCCAACTAAAACGGCGACGAGTGCGAGAGGGGCGAGTAGGTATGTTTTTTTCATGTTGACCTCATTGTATCGATGTTAAGTCTGAAACGATGCGGGCGATGGCCTGCAATGGATGAGACTATTGTAGGCAATGCGCAGGTTGGGCTGTCATTCCTGAGCTAGTATTAGGTCAGCGTTAGACTAGGAAAGTAAATAAACCGTCAATTGATTGTATTGATCTAAGCGGGTACCCATTACGTTTACCTCTTTGGCCTGTTAGTCTAGCTAATGACAATACAGAGTAAATGAATGAAATATCATCCAAACGCGTGACAAGAAGGAGCGATGATGCAACAACATAAAATTTTGATGGTGCTAACATCCCACGATGCCATGGGCGATACGGGTCACCAGACAGGCTTTTGGCTTGAAGAGTTCACGACCCCTTATTACGCGTTTAAAGATGCCGGCGCAAGCATTGTTGTCGCCAGTCCCAAAGGCGGCAAGGCACCGATTGATCCGAATAGCGAGGCGGAAGATGCGCAGGCTGATTCAACACGTCGTTTTGACGGGGACGCTGAGCTACAAGACATGGTTAATAATACCGTCAAGCTAAGTGATATTAATGCTTACGAATATGATGCCATTTTCTATCCCGGTGGCCATGGTCCATTGTGGGACTTGGCGGAAGATCCAACCTCGCGTCAATTGATCGAAACCTTCTATTACCAGGGCAAACCTGTCGGTGCGGTGTGTCATGGCCCGGCTGTGTTCCGCCATACTCGTTCAGATCGCGACGAGCCGTTAGTAAAGGGCAAGCGAGTCACTGGTTTTACCAATGGCGAAGAAGCCGCTGTTGGCTTAACCGAGGTCGTTCCTTTCTTAGTGGAAGATATGCTCAAAGAAAACGGTGGTATGTACGAAAAAGCGGATGATTTTACCTCATTTGTGGTCACCGATGGCAACCTAGTTACTGGGCAAAACCCAGTATCGTCTGAAGCGTGCGTCAATGCGGTATTGGCGTTGTTAAAGTAAGTCATCTCATACTTTCCTGATGAAAGCGCCGAATTGTCGGCGCTTTTTTTTGGCTTTTATAAAGATGATGGGGTTTAATGCAGGCATTGACGCAAAAGCTAAGAGAGCCAGCATGCAAATATGGGTAGATGCGGACGCTTGTCCGGTCGCGATGCGCGAGATGATTGTGCGCGCGGCACACCGAACACAGATTCAAGCCACCTTTGTAGCCAACCAATTTATTCGTTTGCCGCCGTCGCCCTATGCCAGCGCACGTCAGGTAGAAAAGGGCTTTGATGTGGCGGACAACCAAATTGTTGCCGATGCCGTCGCCGGGGATTTGGTGATCACCCAAGATATTCCCTTAGCGGATGAAGTGATTGAAAAAGGCGTCACGGTAATTAACACCCGCGGTGAATTGCTCACCAAAGAAAACATCCGTGCCCGACTCAATATCCGTGATTTTATGGAAACCATGCGTAGTAGCGGCGTGCACACAGGCGGGCCCGCACCGCTTGGCCCGCAGCAAAAACAAGCCTTTGCCAACCAACTTGATAAATGGCTGGTTAAAGCTCAGCGTTATCATGCTGCGCAAGCAAAATCGTCTGATTAAGCCGGCGCGCTTATTCTCTTACTAAATAGCTTTTCTCACTTAACTTTTCTGCTGGCTAAATAGCAACCGGTGCCCACTCGCTATCTGCGAAGTGGGCAATCAGCGCATCTAGCAATGCGCGCACCGCCGGTGGTTGGTTGCGACGTGACGGGTACAAGGCGTAGATATCCATCGCTTTGGGTTGCCAATCGGGGAGCACCACCTCCAGCTGACCTCGCGCAATGGCACTATGGGCCAAATACACTGGCTGCATGCTCACGCCCATGCCCTGAATGGCGGCACTGAGTAAGGTGGTCGCCTCGTTGGCAGACAGCTTACCTTGCACCTCAACTGCGGCGTGTTCCTCACCTTTGTCTAAATGCCAAATTGGCCGATCAAATTGTTTGTAACTGAGACAGCTATGCGCGGTGAGATCGTCTGGTGAGCGGATTGGTGCATGGGCGGCTAAATAATCCGGTGCCGCCACCAAGACGGAATCACACGCGGCGATCGGGCGACCAATTAAGGAAGGGTCGGGGTTGGACGCAATACGGATGGCAATATCAATCCGTTCCGCAATCAAATCGATCGCCTTATCCTGTACTTCAATATCCACATCGACGCCGGGGTGAGCGGCCATAAAGGGCTTTACCGCGGGGATTAATTGCGCAAAACCAAACGACATACTGGTCGCCACCCGCACTTTGCCAGTTAAGCCCGCATCTTGCTGCCATTGCTGTGTCAGGACATTGGCTTGCTCAACCCATTGTTCCAGTTGTGGCAAGCTTTGTTCGCCGGCGGAGGTTAACGATACTTTGCGCGTAGTGCGCTGTAATAAGCGCACGCCTAACCAGTCTTCTAGCGCTTCGACATGGCGAGTCACCATGGGGCGCGACATCTCAAGACGCTCGGCCGTGGCGGTAAAACTTTGTGTAAGGGCAACATCAATCAATACGCGAGCGGCAGTCAGTGTGTCCATGTCAATCTCATCTTTGCTTAAGAGCTAGCCGTTCGTAACACGGTACGATCCGTTTACATGCTCGAATTATGAAATAATGATGTAAATTATTAGCTATATATCTGAACAAGTCGAGCCCGTAAACTGCACAGCATCTTAACACCGAATGCAAAACAACGGAGCACGACGATGAAATTGATAAAAACCCTAGCCGCCTCTTTATTACTGACCGGTAGCGCAATGGCAGCAAATAATGCTGAACCCTTGAACCTAGACGTGTATAACGCGGATGGTAATAGCTTCCACGTAAACTCAACCTTGGTGTACGGCGAAACCGAAGCCATGGTGGTTGATACTGGCTTTACTAAAGCAGATGCGCTACGTATTGCCGCTAAGGTACTGGACTCTGGGAAAGCGCTGACCACTATCTTTATTAGCCAAGCCGACCCAGATTACTACTTTGGTGCGGAAGTGCTGCACGGCATGTTCCCTGACGCAAGAGTGATCACCACACCGGCTGTGCGCGCCACCATTGCAGAACAACTAGACGGAAAAATGGCATTTTGGACCCCAAAAATGGGTGACAATGCCCCGCAAAATCCCGTGGTGCCCGCAGCTTATACCCGTTCATCATTGACACTGGACGGCCGTAAGATTGAAATTCGCGGCGCGAAAGGCGAGTTGGCTCACCGTCCGTATCTTTGGATCCCAGCCAACAAGGCGATCCTGGGTAACGTCGCCGTGTATGGCAATGTTCACCTGTGGATGGCAGACGCACAATCTGATCACGCACGTGAAGGTTGGGCCGCACAACTACAAGAAATGGCAGCACTGAAACCTGAAATGGTGATCCCAGGCCATATGAAAGCAGGCACGGCACTAAACGCTGACACTATTACCTTTGCCCAGCAGTATTTGCAAGACTTTGCCGAGGCGAAAGCCAACAGCAAAGACAGTGCTGAGCTGATTAAAACCATGCAAGCGAAATATCCGAAAGCGGGTTTGCCGATGGCTTTGGAAATTGGTGCGAAAGTGCACATGGGAGAGATGGAATGGTAAACGTCCACTATATATTTGACCCAATGTGTGGCTGGTGCTTCGGCGCCGCCACCTTGATTGAAAGCCTGAGTAACAACCCTGAGATTAACTTGCAGCTTCATCCAGGTGGTATGCGTGAGCGTGCGCCGATTGAAGACAGCTTTCGTCAACACATTTTGAAGGCAGATCAAACCATTGCCGATCAAACCGGACAGACATTTGGTCAAGCCTATCTTGACCGCGTAGCAAGCGACCAGCCGGTAATTTTGGACTCCTTTATTACCGCGCAAGCTATTCTCGCTGCTCAGCAACTTGATAGTCAGGGCGCAGAGATGCTGAAACGCATCCAGCGTGGCCATTATCAGCAAGGTCGCTCCGTCTATGATGCTGACACGCTGGCAGAGCTTGCCAGTGAGATGAGGATAGAGGCAGAGGCTTGGCAACAGGCGATGAATCGCGCCGAAAATGACGTGATGCCCGCGGTGAATCAAACCCGTCAATTGATGGCAGCGCATGGCTTGCGCGGTTTTCCATCCATGCTGGTGGAGCAAAACGGCCAATGGCAAGCCATCACAGTGAGCCAGTACTATCGGCGCCCAGACGCTTGGCAGGTACTCTGGCAAACGCTAACTCAGACATAAAGCAAACAAACGAAAACGGCGAGCACCAGGCTCGCCGTTTTTATTGCAATCATTGTATGCGTACCAATTATTTGGGTGCAGTCAGCGGCACCGGCTTTTTAGGCTCAAAGCCTTCGATGATGCGACGTTCAAGTGGGTGCCCGAGACGTGCTTCAATCATGCGCAAGTTTTTGGTGTTGTCTTTTGAGACCAATGAAATCGCTTCGCCTTGAGCACTGGCCCGGCCGGTACGACCAATCCGGTGTACGTACTCGTCGGCTGGGAAGGGTAGATCGTAATTGACTACGCGCTCAAGCGACTCAATATCAATGCCACGAGCAGCGACACCGGTGGCAATTAAAAATTGGATGTCACCGTTTTTAAAGTCTTCCAGCAATTGAGTCCGCACGGCTTGGCTGCGTCCACTGTGAAACGCTTCAGCGGCAATGCACCGTTTTTCCAACTGGGTGGCGAGTTTGGCGGCGCCGTGTTTGGTTTCGATAAAAATTAACGCCTGCGTCCAGCCATTTTCTTTAATCAAATGGCTAAGCAGAGCGGATTTCTTATCTTTATCGACCGGAATGCACCACTGAGTAATATTTTCTTTCGAGGCATCTCGTGCAGCAATACTGATTTCTTTGCCTTCATCACCAATGGTTGCTTTGGCCAGATCACGCACTTTATTAGACAAGGTGGCAGAAAACAGCAGGCATTGCGTGCTTGCCGGTAAGCGGTCGAGAATGTTTTGAATTGCATCAATAAAGCCCATATCGAGCATACGATCGGCTTCATCCAGCACCAGCACTTCTACTTCATCTAGATAGACGGCACGTTGGCTGAGTAAATCGCGCAGGCGCCCTGGCGTGGCGACCAAAATGTCGACGCCCTCGATCAAGGCTTGCTTTTGTGCCTGCTCGTCCATGCCGCCAACCATCGCTAAGGTTTTAAGCGCGGTAAACTGCGTATCTTGGCGGGCGCTTTCGGCGACTTGCAAGGCCAACTCTCTTGTTGGAGCAATCACCAATGCGCGAGCGCGCTTTTTGCGTCCCGCTTCACCGGCACACAACTTATCGATAATGGGCCAGATAAAACTTGAGGTTTTCCCGGTACCTGTTTGCGCAGCGGCAATCAGATCATGGCCTTGTTGGATGATCGGAATGGCTTTGGCTTGAATTGGCGTGGGGATGGTATAGCCGCGTTGGGCAATGGCTTGGCAAAGCGGGGCGCTTAACCCCAGTTTTTTAAATGGCATGGCAAACTCAACAAACAATGAACGCGCGCCCACCCATAAAAAGGGTGGAGACACTGAATGGCGTGGAGTCTAGCACGAACCCCACATCCACACGACGTAAAATCTGCTGGTGTCCTGAGTGCAGTCTGTTTTAAGCCGCGTACTTTCTCAGCTCATGCGGGTAAATACGCATGCCGTTTAATGTATTCTCATACACAGCTTGCTCTCGGAGATAAGACCAAGCATGGGCTTCTGTCCCTGTTTGCGCCGCTAACCGGTCGATAACAGCATCAATGTGTCGACCTGCATAGTCTTTGTGAGGGGTAAACAGTTCCTTAATGGCTGATAACATAACACGCTCCTTATGTGTAACTAAATTACATATCAGTATGTAAAAAGCGTAGTTTGTGTTTGAACTGTGATCAAGTTTAAACTTTATATCTGTGCTAAATGACATTTTTGTAATTAGTTTTCATCTATGCGCTCTGCTTCGGCTGTTTTGGTCTTTTCTTCTATTTCTATCCCGCGATAGGGCTCGCCCTCATCATCATGCAGTTGGTGGTCATACGCCGCTTGTAGACCGGTGTCCTCGATCACTTCTTCATCCCATTCAGAGCGGCACCGAGAACCGCAAATTTTGTGCTAGATGGGTTGGTCATGGACCTCCTTAATCTGTATCTGTACCGCTTAAATATTGCGCGGGTAGGTGATGAGCAAATTGTTGTGGTTATCACCGGTGACGTCCAGCCCTTTGGGTTACTTATGTGTAGCTTGGTCGATAAATCATCAAAACAACCCTACTTTTTGTGGCACATTAAATTGTTTTAGACTTGTTTGACATCAATTGAGAAGCATTCTTTTGTGCTAGGGTGAGAAACTGATTGACTCACGGAGTGCTTGGTTATGTTGTTAAACGTTACGGATAAACAAAAAGAGGATCGGATCCCACCCCTATTTCGACTTGGTTTTCGGCCGTTTTTTCTCTTTGGAGCGCTCTATTCGTGCATTGTCATTACCGTTTGGGCAGGGCTTTATACTAATCCTAACCTTTTTTCGCTGAGCGTACCCTCCCTGTGGTGGCACGCTCATGAGATGCTGTTTGGCTTTTCGATGGCAATTGTCGGTGGGTTCTTAATGACGGCGGTGCAAAACTGGACGGGTGTGCCCGGAACCCGAGGACTGAAGCTTTTCGCCATTTTTTCATTATGGCTGTTGGCGCGGTTGAGCTTCTGGGTGGATGTCCCGATTTGGGCGAGCCTTGTACTTGATACCCTGTTTATGGCCTGCGTGGCATGGTCGTTGGGTTATCGCGTGGTAGTGACTAAGCGTCAGCGCAATTACCTATTTATTCCTATTTTAGCGGTGGCGGCCTTACTTAACGCATTGTCTTACGGCGTACAGCTAGGGGAGGTCTCACTACCTATTAATCAAGTTTGGCACAGTACCTTGTTGTGGTTCATGCTGCTTATTAGCGTAATGGGTGGCCGTGTGATCCCGTTTTTTACGGAGAAGAAGTTGGGTATACAGGTGTCCAGCACACCTGTGTGGCTAGAGCGAGCGATTATCGCTCTGTTTGTGCTATTGATTGGCGTCACTTTGGTGTCCGGCACTGATAACATAGTCGCGCGTGGGTTGCTGCTCACAGCGGGTATTGCTCAATGTGTTCGGCTCTATCGCTGGCAAGGCTGGAAAGCATACAAGGTGCCGATGCTGTTTTCGCTTCATCTATTTTATGTCTTTTTACCACTTGGATTGATATTAAAAGCGTTGGTGATGAACCCTTGGGCATCAAACCTCATTTGGCATCTTTTTGCGATAGGCACTTTAGGTGGGGTGATCCTGGCCATGATTGCACGAGTCACGCTTGGGCATACTGGGCGTAATGTTTATCAGGGCCCCGCTGTTTCTTGGTTGTTTTATGCTTTGTTGATTTCAGCATTAGTGCGTGTGTTTGGCATGTGGTTTTGGCCAGTTTATACCCTAGAGCTGGTCGCTGCATCAGCACTGCTTTGGACGATAAGCTATGGCTGGTTTGCGGTGCGATTTGGCCCCATGCTGAGTCAAGCACGCACAGATGGCGCGGCGGGGTAGTCTTATCACATTATTATTAATAAAAGGTAAGCTTGGAGTAGGGTTTAATGCAGGCTATTACTGTTACCATCCTTCTTATGCCTTACCGCTATTATTGCTACTATTTTATAGGTGTAAGGTATGGATTCAAAGTGGTTAACCGGTGAGCTTATAATAGAATTTAAAACCGTTTCATGCATGATACAAATCTATTGTCGTGATCATCATCAGGGCAAGTCGCTCTGTTCAGCGTGCCAACATTTGAGAGACTATGCAGAAGTGAAGTTGGATCGTTGCCCTTATGGTCAAGACAAACCGACTTGCAATCGTTGTCCTATCCACTGCTATAAGAAGGCAGAAAAGCAAGAGATGAAGACGGTCATGCGGTACGCTGGTCCAAGAATGTTACTGTCTCACCCGATCCTTGCGCTTAGACACTTATACCATGAGCGCAAAGCGGTTCCACCGTATCTAATCCCTAAGAATTCTAACCGTCACAAACGACTGGAAAAGCAAAAATCGGGCAACTAAAAATACATCAAGTAAACTCAGTAGAGCGTTGACTTATGGACTTGTGATGGATACCGGGATTAAGTGGTGTATCCGATGTTTTACGAACACCTGTACAAGCTTCGTTCTCTCCGTACTTCCTGGTTGGCAAGAAAGGTTGAGGCGGGTGCCTCAAAGCAGCTGCTGCTTCACATCCCTAAAGGGGTTCACGAAAGGCTGATGAAAAATTCGATTCAGCCAGGTCGTGCGAATCCTTGAATGCCTTGGTGACGAATATCATGCCGATGACCTTGCAGCCTGATCGGCCTTTAGCTCTCAATCAGCGACTAGATGGGCGCAGTGCAGGTCTCTGACGGATCGCGCGAAATGTATTAGGTATCGAATACGCCCTCAATCAGAATCTGGTTGCGTCGTAGACTAGGTTGCCATAAGATAGTAATTAATTACTATCTTATATGACTTGTTATGACTCACAAACGAAATTTGACAGCCGAAGAGCGCCGGGAGCTCACTGTCGACGCGGTCATTGACCTGAGCGCGCAGGATGACCCAGCCAATATCACCACCGGCAGCATCGCCAAGCACATGAGGGTCACCCAAGGTGCGTTGTTCCGGCATTTTCCAAGCAAGGATGCGATCTGGGAGGCCGTCATCGGCAGGGTGACCGAACGTGTGATGAAACTGTTAGATAAGGCCGCTGCCTCGGCGAATAGCCCGCTGGCCGCGCTCGAGGCGATATTCCATGGCCATATCACGTTTATCGTCGAGCATCCTGGCGTGCCTCGGCTGATGATGGGGCAGCTGCAGCATGCCCGGCCGACGCCGGCGAGACGTATGGTTCGCTCGCTGCTGTTTCTCTACCGTGAGCGGATCGAGAGATTGTTGAACGAGGCGCAGGAGGCTGACGAACTGCGTCAAGAGCTGAATATCGAAATGGCCGCCACGCAGTTCATCGGCACCATCCAAGGCCTGGTCATGCAGTCGCTGATTTTCGACAATATGAACCACATGGTCGAGCAGGCCGAGGGGGCGTTCCACCTCTACTGTCATGGTATCCAGAAAGCACAAGGGGCGTACCGATGACAGGCCTGAATCAACGCTTGGGGCGTTTTTTGGCGGTAGTCATTGGCCTCGCCATCGGTGCGGCGCTTCTGGTCTTCTTCGTGGTTAATCGGCAGGTTCCCGAGCACAGTGACTCACCACCTGCCCCCAAGGTGGTGGCAGTGATCGAGGCGCAGCCACTGGCGTTTCGCCTTGAGGCACGTGGTCACGGCGTGGCGCGCCCTGCCGAAACCTGGCAATCCGTTGCCAACGTCTCGGGCCGGGTGGTGGAGCGCCACCCGCATCTGGAGAGCGGCACCCTGCTGCACGAAGGTACCTTGCTGCTGGCATTGGACCCTAGTCGCTACGAGCTGGCTATCGCCGAGGCCGAGGCGGAGTTGAATCAGCTCAAGGCAGAAGAGGCCAATACCCGGCGTTTGCTGGATTTGGAACGCCAGGCACTCGATTTTACCGAGCAGGAGCTTTCACGAATAGAGCGGCTGGCGGCCACAGGTGCTGTCTCCATTTCTCAGCGTGATGCTCAACGTCGCAGCGCTGTGGGGCAGCGCCAGGCGGTGGCCACTCTTGAGAATACCTTGGCCTTGCTACCAGCCCAGCGCGAGCGGGTATCGGTGCGGCTTGCCCAAGCTCGCCATGACTTGGAGGATACCCGCTTCGAGGCGCCCTATGACCTGCGTCTCGGTGAGGTGGACGTAGAGCTTCATCAGTTCGTGGGTGTGGGTCAGCGGTTGTTTGAGGCGGATAGCCTGGCGGCTGCCGAGGTGGAGGCACGGCTTCCCTTCAGCATGGTACGACGCCTCCTGGGCAGTGTGGCACTGGTCGAGCTCGATCCCGGCATCCTAGATCTGAGTGAGCGCATCGATCTTGACTCGATCGATGCAGAGCTGGAGCTGGTCGGAGCACCCGGGGTTAGCTGGGAAGGTCGGGTTGTGCGCGTGGCCAGCGGCCTCGACCCGGCCACCCGCGCCGTGCGAGTAGTCGTAAGGGTTGAGGAGCCTTGGCGCGATGCCCGACCACCTAACCATCCGCCACTACAGCGCGACATGTACACACGAGTGCGCCTGTCGGCACGCAGTCCCGTAGCACAACTCGTGGTCCCCGCATCGGCCCTCCATCAAGGTGAGGTCTACCTTGCTGACGAGCACGCTCGCCTGGTCAGGCGCTCGGTGTCCGTCGCCTTCAAGCAGGGAGACCTGGCAGTGATCGAATCGGGCCTCGCCCCGGGCGAGCGGGTCATCGTCGACGATCTCCAACCAGCCATCGAGGGTATGGCGCTGGCGCCTCGCCGCGACGTGGCCCTAGAGGCACGTCTGACCGCCCAGGCTCTGGGTGAAGTAACGTCAGGAGAACGGCAATGATTCGCTGGTTTGCCGCTCATCCCACCGCCGCTAATCTGCTGCTAATGCTGCTGCTGGCTGCCGGGCTGTTCGCCGCACCCAACCTCAAGCGTGAGACCTTCCCAGATTATCGCCCAGTGGAAGTGTCTGTGGAGGTGGTCTATCGCGGGGCGAGCGCCGCCGACGTCGAGGACGCCGTGTGTCGGCGTCTGCACGATGCCGTTAAAGGTGTGGAATTTCTCGACGAGTTCAGCTGTGTGGCTCAGGACAACCTGGCCAGTSCCACGGCAACCATGTCAGCCGGGGGGGATGCCATTCGCTTCCTCAATGAGATCGACACCGAGGTGAGCGCCATCACCGAGCTGCCGGCCCGCGCCGACTCCCCTGTTGTGCGGGAGCTTCATCGCAGTGACATGGTGGCGGCTGTGGCGGTGTCTGGGGATATGCCGATGCACCAGCTCGAGGATTACGCTCTGCGCTTGGAAGAGCGCATTATGACGCTGCCTGGCGTGGCTGAAGTAGCGATCCACGGGAGGTCCCAGCGCCAGTGGCAGGTCGCAGTGCCACGCGAGGCACTGGGCCAGCACGGCCTCTCGGCGCGGGAGCTGGCACGTCGAGTGGCCAGTCAGAACCTTGACCTACCACTGGGCACCCTGGAAACCGCCGACCGCGATATCCTTATGCGCTTCACCGACCAGCGCCGCTCTCTGGCTGAGCTGGCCGATCTGGTAGTGGTCTCCGATGCCGGGGGCGGCGAGCTGACCCTGGGCGAGCTGGCCACCATCACCGAGACCGGTGAGCAGGCTGAAGAGCGAATCCGCTTCAACGGTGAGCCGGCGCTGGTGCTGGAGGTGAGCAAGGCGCTGCGAGACGACGCCCTGACGGTCAAGGAGTCTTTGGACACGTTGCTTGAGGCGGAACGGCGGCGATTCGACGGGGGTATCTCTCTGACGCTGACCCAAGATGCGACCAGTATCGTTCGCGACCGCCTGCAGATGCTGGTGGATAACGGCTTAATGGGGCTGGTGTTGGTGGTGCTGGTGATGAGCCTCTTCTTCCGTCCGCGCCTAGCTCTGTGGGCCGTTCTGGGCCTGCCTGCGGCCTTCATGGGGGCCTTCATCGTCATGGCCCTGACCGGGCTGTCAATGAATATGATCACCTTGGTGGCACTGCTGATGGCTATCGGCATCGTCATGGATGATGCCATCGTGATCACAGACAGCATTGCCGTCCACGCCCTGAAAGGGACCTCACCGGTGGAGGCGGTGGTAGCGGGTACCCGCCAGGTGTTACCCGGCGTACTTTCGTCGTTTCTTACCACGGTCGCGGTATTCGCCCCGCTCTCCTTCCTGGCCGGCGAGCTGGGCGCGGTGCTTGAAGTGCTGCCGGTGGTGCTGATCGCCGCTCTGGCAGCGAGCCTCATCGAAGCATTCTGGATCTTGCCCCATCATCTTAAGGGCAGCGTGGGGCGACTTGCCAGTGGGCACAACTCGCGCTTCCGTGTCGCATTCGAACGACATTTTGACAGGTTCCGCGAGTCGGTCGGTCGGCTGGCCGACCGGGCGATACGATTTCGCCATGCGGTGTTGGGAATCATTTTCGCCATTATGCTGGGCTCTTTCGGCTTTATGGCTGGAGGGCATGTGGGTAGTGAGGCGATGCCGGATATTGATGGCGATGTCCTGGAGGCCCGTATCCTGATGCCCCAGGGTACCCCCCTAGCACGTACCGAGGCGGTGGCCGAGCGAGTCGAGGCGGCAATCCGTGAGCTTGATTTACGCTACTATCTGGACCAGCCGGGGGGAGCATCCCTGGTCGAGGCGATTCAGGTGCGCTTTAACCACAACCCCAGCGCCAGGGAGGCAGGTCCTCATGTGGCCACCGTCATCGTCGACCTGCTGACTGCGGAGCGTCGCCGGGTGACCCTGGACGAGCTGACCGCCGCCTGGCGTGAGACCATCGGTGAGATCGAGGGGCTTCAGCGATTAATTATCCAGGAGCCCGGCTTCGGCCCCGCCGGGGTGCCCGTGGAAGTGCGCCTGGCCGGAGAGAACTTGGAGGCCATGAAGGCGGCGGCGCTAGAGTTGGGCGACCATCTAGAGAATTATGCAGCCGTCTATAATGTCTTCGACGACCTGCGCTTGGGCAAGCCTCAATTGACCTTCTCGATGGCCGAGGGCGCCCATGGCTTGGGCCTCTCCGCCGAGGAGGTGTCCGGGCAGTTGCGTGCGGCGCTGCTGGGGGAGGTTGCCGATACCCTGCGCATCGGCAATCAGGAAATCGAGGTGCTGATTCGCCTAGCCGAAGCGGACAGGACCTCTCTCGACAACTTGGTTGATTTGACCATTGCCCTGCCGGAAGGAGGCCGGGTGCCGCTGGAGGTGGTGGCCAACGCCGAGGAGCGGCGCGAGTGGGCGCGCATTACCCGCATCGACGGACGGCGTACCGTAACCGTGGAGGCCAACGTGGATGCGCGGCATGCCACCGGCCAGGCAATCGTCGATGATCTCGTCGGCAGCGGCTGGCTCAGCGAGTTCCGCGAGCATCATCCCGAGGTGGCGCTCACCTTCGAGGGGCAAGTGGCGCGCTCCGCTGAGACCGGCAGCTCCATAGGCCGCGGTCTACTCATCGGGCTGGTGGGAATCTTCGTGATCCTCTCCTTCCAGTTCCGCAGTTACATCGAACCGCTGATCGTCATGCTGTCTATTCCGCTGGCCTTCATCGGCGCCATTTTGGGGCATGTACTCATGGGTTACTACCTCTCTACGCCCTCGCTGATCGGCGCGGCCTCCCTGGCCGGCATCGTGGTCAACAATGCCATCCTGCTGATCCACTTTATCAAGACCCATCGCGAGAGCGGACTGGATGCCGTGGCGGCAGCCGGCCAGGCCAGCCGCGACCGGCTGCGTGCCATCCTGATCTCGTCGACTACAACCATCGCCGGTTTGCTCCCGCTGCTGGCCGAAACCAGTACCCAGGCGGCGGCCATCAAGCCGCTGGTGATTTCGGTGGTGTTCGGACTGCTTAGCGCCACCGTGCTGGTGCTACTGGTGATCCCCGCAGTCTACGTGCTGTTTGACGAGTGGGGCTGGGTTCAGGCGCCCAAGCCATCAAAAGAGTAAGCGGCCCAGAAGAGCATTTATTGATTGTTCATCAAGAGAGAAAAAACATGACGTTAAAAAACTGTAGTGTTAGGACCATCCTACTCATTACCCTGACTGTCCTGCCAACTTGGCTAATAGCGGGAGACAATGACTATCAACACTCAGCGAGAGAACAGGAAAGCACCAGTGAAGAACTAGTGCTCCGCTCCATTATGCGCGATCTTGATGAAAATATGCGCGAAGTTGCTGGGGCCATATCTCGGGAAAACTAGGAAAAGGTAGCTGAACTGAAATCGCACCCCTAATTGCCGATCATGTCGAGCCACCGTTCTTGGAAAAGACACGCATATTGCGCTTTTTCGGAACCGGCGGCGGACGCTTCCGGGGATATGACAGGTGGGTGCATGAAGCCGCCAGGGATATGGGCGACGAGGCGCGTCAAGCGGATGACCAAGCAGTAATCGAAGCGTTTTCGCGGGTGCAGAACCACTGTCTGGCCAGCCATCAGGAGTTTAAGGAAGGGTTCAGAGCCCATTTCTACAGCGAATGAATAGAGTGCTGGAATGAATAGCAGGATGCAAAGAAACACATACAGATGCAGTCTTTGCGCGACTCGATTTTTTCTAGAGCTGGAACAGCTGACCGACATGCCTTGGCTAATTGAAAGTTCGTTAACTACTGAATACACCATTCTGATACAGGAAGGTTTGCCCCGAAATGTCACACTTGCCTGACAACGTATTGCGTCTCCCTGAGTACCAGGTACTAAATGCCATGGAAATGGAAGACGGGTTGCGCTTTCATATAGTTGCTCCCGACCCCATAGCTTGCGAAGGGTGCGGCGCAGAGAATGAGTTTGTCAGGTTCGGCAAGCGTGATGTCGCTTACCGCGACCTCCCGGTCTACGGAAAGCGGGTCATCCCCTGGGTGATCCGCCGACGTTACTCTTGTCGAGCTTGCGGCACGACATTCCGCCCTTCGCTCCCGGACATGGTGGACGACCATCGCATGACTCGGCGGCTGTACAGTCGCGTCGAGAAGGAGTCCTTTAATCATCCCTATGTCTACGTAGCCGACACTACGGGCCTCAACGAGAAGACTATCCGTGAGATATTCAGGAAGAAGACCGAGTTCTTGGCGGCCTGGCACCGCTTCGAGACACCTCTCTCATAAACGATTTGAAAAATAAAAAGCGAATAATAAATACGTCAAAAAATTTCTAATAGGGCGTTAGCTCACGGGGTTGTAACTTGCGTTTGTCGCTCTTATTTCAGGCTCAACCGTTTTGCTAGGCGATGTAAATTGCCACCATCGATATCAAGTTGTCTTGCAGTGGCGGCCCAATTACCGTGATTTTGTGATAATGCGTCCGAGATCATTCTTTTCTGAAGATTCTCTGTTTCTGCGCGTAGCCCTAATGTTGGAACTTCAATAGACTCTTTTTTTTGCTGTTTATGGGTAGCACTAACCGCCTTTTCGTCAGAGGTAAAGAGATCAAAATCTTGCAGAGTAAGCTCGAGATCCCTCGACTGCGTTCGAGATTTGGCTAGGACACTGGCTCGTTTGATAGCATGCTCTAGTTCGCGTACGTTACCAGGCCATGCATACTGTGTGAGCTTTTGAAGTAGCGATGCAGACAGGCGAATGCTGCTAAGATGAAATTTAGCCTTCATCTGTTCGGCAAAAAATCCGGCTAATAATACGACATCATCGTCTCTTTCTCGAAGAGGTGGAACATGGAGAGGGAATACACTGAGACGATGGTATAGATCGGCTCTAAAACGACCGGCTGTTACTTCCTCATATAAAACGCGATTGGTCGCGGCAATGATGCGCGTATTCACTTGAATATGACGGTCATCGCCGACCCGCTGGATATCACCGAATTGGAGTGCACGCAGTAGCTTGGCTTGCAACTCTAACGATAATTCGCCAACTTCATCTAAAAATAATGTGCCGTTATCGGCTTGCTCGAACTTACCCTTTCGATCACTAATTGCACCGGTAAAGGCCCCTTTAATGTGACCAAATAGTTCACTTTCCGCGACGGATTCCGGTAGCGCGGCGCAGTTAAGATAGACTAATGGCTTAGACGCTCTTGCAGAACGCTGGTGGAGTGCATTAGCGACTAACTCTTTACCAACCCCGGTTTCCCCGGTGATTAATACTGATAACTCCGTATTCGCCACCGCGTCTATTTGTTGTTGTAGCGTCTGCATTGCCGCCGATCGGGAAATAATCTTATCACTAAACGTACGCCGCTCTGTCAATGCCTCATGTGTGACATTGGCTTGTGTTTCTAGTTGCTCTAATAACAAGGCTGTTTGTAGCCCACCTGCTGCCAGTGCGCTGATAAACCGCAAGTCGTGATTGAGGAGGCCATCAAACTGATTTTCGTCAAACGCATCAATAGTTATTGCGCCAATTAGCTGATCGTCCACTAATAGCGGAAGTCCGATACAAGAGTGAACCTGAAGCTTGCCATCATGGTTAGGAATTAATCCATCATAAGGGTCTGGTAAATCGCTGTTAGCCGGAAAACGTACGATATCACCTGCTCGTGCAATGGCTTCCAAACGCGGGTGCTGAGCGAGAGCAAAACGACGACCTAAGACGTCATGCGATAATCCATTAATGGCGAGAGGAATAAAGGTCTGATTCTCATACAAAAGTAGTGTGGATGCATCACAGCGTAGCACTTCTCTTATCGTGGTTAATAATGTATCAAACCGGTCTTTTCGAATCAGTGCAGAATTTAAATCTTGTGTGATGTGCAGCCAATGGGCGAATAATTCAGTCATAATCTAGTATTAGTGTCTTTATGACAATCATATATGTCTAAATGACAATAATCAATGCTGTCATTAAGACAATGTTTTAGGTGGGTTGTTATATAAGTGCTTGATATTAAATGGTTAGTTATCTTGGCACGACTAATGCATATAGAGTGCATTAGGTTCTCAATGTCATTTAAGGTAGTAATCATGACAATACAGGTAAAAAACAACATTCGCTGGGTGGGTCAACGAGATTGGGAAGTGCAGAACTTTCATGGCACAGAATACAAAATCACCAAAGGAACAAGTTACAACAGCTACTTAATCCAAGAAGAGAAAACAGTACTGATCGATACGGTTGATCACCGTTTTAGCCAACAATTTTTGCAAAACCTTGAAAGGGAAATCGATCTAGAAAGTATCGATTTTATTGTTGTAAATCACGCAGAGGAAGATCATTCCGGCGCAATGTCCGCCTTGATGGAGAGGATCCCTGACACGCCGATATATTGCACTGAAGCGGCGATAGACTCGATAGTGGGCCACCATCACCACCCGGAGTGGAATTTTAATACGGTAAAAACCGGCGATAGTATCGATATTGGGAATGGTAAGCAGCTTATATTTGTTGAAGCGCCCATGCTGCACTGGCCCGATAGCATGATGACTTACTTAACCGAGGACGCCGTCTTATTCAGCAATGACGCCTTTGGTCAGCATTACTGTGATGAACGCTTGTTTAATGATGAAGTTGACCAAAATGAGCTGATGGAACAGTGCTTACGGTATTATTCTAATATTCTTACCCCTTTCAGCCGTTTAGTAACGGCGAAAATAAAGGAAGTTTTAAGTTTTGATTTACCTGTCGATATGATCGCAACCTCTCATGGTGTCGTTTGGCGCGATAACCCTATTCAAATAATCGAGCAGTACCTTGCGTGGGCAGATGACTATCAAGAAGATAGAATCACTGTTTTTTATGACTCCATGTCTAATAATACACGAATGATGGCTGATGCTATCGCGCAGGGCATTCATGACGTCGACTCAGATGTCGCAGTAAAAGTGTTTAATGTTTCGAAACACGACAAAAATGAAATTATATCGAATGTATTTCGTTCTAAAGGTGTGTTAGTTGGTTCTTCAACGATGAATAATGTCATGATGCCTAAGATCGCAGGGATGCTGGAGGAAATCACCGGGATGCGTTTTAAAGCGAAAAAAGCGGGCGCCTTTGGTAGTTTCGGTTGGACAGGTGGTGCCGTCGATCGCATTCACACGCGCCTTATGGACGCGGGTTTTGAAACGTCGATGAGCTTGAAAACAAAATGGCGTCCTGATCGCGATGGTATGGAGAAGTGTCGAGAGCATGGTCAGTATATTGCAAAGTTGTGGGCCAACAAACGCCCCTCTCGAATGCTACCGACGGCTGAGTCTTGCGAGAAAAACGACAAGTCACGACCATCGACACTAAGCCCTGAAAAGCCAAAAACACACCCTATCCAAGATGCAGAGCCGCCTCATTCTGCAGACTGTCAGTGCATGATTTGTACTGTTTGTAATTGGGTTTATGATCCTGCTGTGGGAGAGCCTAACCAAGGTATTGAACCTGGGACAGTATGGAGTGATGTTCCGGGATACTTCTTATGTCCTGAGTGCCATCTAGGCAAAGATGTTTTTGCAACATACCAAGGTTAGGGAGCGAAAATGACTGAACCAATTATTATTATTGGCAGTGGCTTCGCTGCTTACCAACTGGTGAAAACAATTCGGCGTATGGATAGGGAGATCCCGGTGACCGTATTGACGGCTGATGATGGCCATGAGTACAACAAGCCGGATTTGAGCCACGTATTTAGTAAACAACAAACAGCGGATGATTTAGTGTTAAAATACGGTGACGTGTTCGCAGATGAATACAATATTACTTTATTGACTCAGGCTGTCGTTGAGCATGTCGATACACAGGCCCATTATGTACGCTCAAATGGTCAAAAGTATTTTTATTCAAAGCTGGTTTTTGCAACAGGTGCGACTACTTTTATACCTCCGGTCCAGGGGGATGCAGCGCATCAAGTAATGACAGCGAATTCTTTGACAGAGTTGCGCGCATTAGAGCCTAATGTGCGTCAAGCTCAGCGCGTTGCCATTATAGGGGGTGGATTAATAGGTGTTGAAATTGCGATGGATCTAGCGCGAAGCGGGAAATCCGTTGTGGTTGTTGAGCCTAATACCCACCTTCTTGGGACACTGGTTCCAGAGTTTGTTGCTAGACCGCTTGAGAGTCAGATGCTGCAACTAGGCACTACACTGTGCCTTGGCGAGAGTGTGGTGGAAGTCAATCAACAGGAGCAGTCGCTTTCACTGACGTTGCATAGTGGCAAGAAGGTTGCTGTGGATCTTGTTATATCAGCGGCTGGCCTGACGCCAAATACCAAGCTTGCGGCGCAAGCAGGCATTCAAGTGAATCAGGGTATTTGCGTTGATACATCGCTGCGGACATCGGTTAGCGACGCATTTGCGCTAGGAGATTGTGCCGAGGTTGAAGGCCAAATTAGGCCCTATTTACAAGCGATTTCTTTAAGTGCTAGTGCGCTTGGTAAGCAGTTGCTTGGCGTTGATAGCGGTTTAACGTTACCCGCCATTATGGTGAAAGTTAAAACCCCCAATTATCCCATCTACATGGCAGGTGATATCCATTCGGCAACAAGCTGGGATATCAATATGGTTAGTTCGGGGATAGTGATGCGAGCCTCTGATGACGATCAGCAGCTAACTGGGTTTGTTGTCTCAGGGGAGCAAGTGACGCAGGCGTATACGTTGTTTAGACAGTTGTCTAGGGCTATCTAGCCGATATAACTGGGGCAGCGGTTAGCTAATAATCAAAACTAACCGCTTTAACCAGGGCATAGAGCATTTGTCCTGGCTGCAGTTTGAGTCTAGACAACGACCGGCGACTGATCCTCGATAATATCGGTTGACCACTTACGTCCAACCGTAACAAGACGTTAGCGGGGTGCGTGTCGTCGCTCACCTCCATGAGCTGTGCCAATAAGCAATTATTGATACTTGATTGTTGTGGTGCTTCTAAAGCGATTGATACATCTTTTGCGTGTACCCTTGCTTTGATGATGCTGTGTGTCTCGACTTGCTGCAAAGGGACATGCAATTGTTGATCATTGGATAAATCTAGCACTGTCATATAGTCGTCTGTATGCTTTTTGACGGTGCAGTGAACCACCGCAGCCGCGTTATCATCTCGCGCTAAAGACAAATCTGTCCTTGTGAGCATATCTTGTGTTGCGCCATGTGCTAATACTTTTCCGTTATCTAACAGCACAATGTGATCGGCAAGTCTTGAGACCTCTTCAATGGCATGGCTGACATAGATGATAGGTATCTTCAGGGTCGATTGTAGTGATTCGATGTAAGGTAAGATCTCGGCTTTACTGGAAAGGTCGAGAGAAGCCATCGGTTCGTCCATAAGCAATAGGCGCGGGCTAGTGAGCAGGGCTCTAGCAATTGCGACTCTTTGTTTTTGTCCACCAGATAACTGATGAGGGTAGCAGCGATTAATGTCGGTTAGTCCGAGGCTTTTTACCGTTGCTTCAAAACTGACATAGCGTTTTTCCTGGTCTACACGGTTGTAGCTAAATAACAAATTATCTTTGACGTCTAAATGAGGAAATAGGTTCGGTTCTTGGAACACATAACCGATAGGGCGTTGATGGGTGGGTAAACATGCATCTTGGTGCTGCCATGTTTCCCCATTAGTAATAATCGTCGCACTATCCAACGTTTCAAGCCCTGCAATACTGCGTAATATGGTCGTTTTTCCAGAACCTGACCGACCAAAGAGCGCGGTCACCCCCTTTCCCGGCAAATGCAGATTAATATCCAATAGGAACTGGTCTCTGGCCAATTTCAATGCGACTTGAATGGTCATATAAAGCTCACTGGTTTGAATTTTTTATTCATTGTGTAGGTTGCCAATAGTAAAACAAATGACAAAGAGACAAGTATGGCTGCCAGTGTATGCGCGGCGTCGTAATTCATTGACTCGACGTGATTGTAGATAGCAATAGATGCGACTTGGGTTTGCCCTGGAATGTTTCCCCCAATCATTATTATGATCCCGAACTCGCCCAATGAATGTGCAAATGAAAGGACACCCGCGGTTAAAAAACCTCTTCGTGATAAAGGAAGCACAATATTGAAAAAACGATCCATAGGAGAGGCTCTTAATGTTGCGGCAACGTCTAATATGCCACCAGTTGCTGATTGAAAGGATGATAGAAGTGGTTGCATTACGAATGGTAGTGAATAAATCATGGAACCAACCACTAACCCAGAAAATGAAAATGCTAGATGATTGAAGCCCAGCGCCTCTAAACTTCCCCCTATCCATCCATTAGGCCCCAATAGTAGGAGGAGGTAGAAGCCCAACACGGTGGGTGGTAAGACTAAAGGCAGCATCACTAATGCTTCAACGAAGATTTTTACACGTGACTGTGTGTTGACTAGCCACCACGACAGGGGTGTGCAAATTATGAGCAATATGCTGGTGCTCACGAAAGCGAGCTTTAGAGTGATAACCAGTGCAGTGATATCGTTTGGGGAGATCATTGCTCAATAATGCCTTTCTTGGATCTTATCAAGGTCGCTTGGTTTGCGATTGATGGTTGGTTTATTTTGTACCCTGAGTTCTTGATAATGGTTGTAGCTGTTTCACTGTTTCTGACCCAGCTTAGGAATTGAACTGCTGAATCAAAAATATGGGGCGTTTTTTTTGCGTAGTTTAAAATGACAGCTTGTTGCTCGATGGGTTCGTAAAGATGTTGAGGAGGTATCCAGTACGAGCCGCCAATGGCCCCATCACGGTCTTTTACTTGTGATAAAGATAAAAAGCCCAGTTCCGCAGCTTCTGATGCTATCTGGCCATAAGCTTGGCCGATGGACTGCGCCTTCACGATTTGTGTATTGCTATTTAAGTCCTCCCAGAGCTCAAGGCGTTGCATGATTTGTTTGGCTGCAAGGCCGTATGGAGCGACACGAGGATCTGCCATGGCGAGATGTTTGAAGGAATGTGTTTCAAGGACTTTATCTCCGGCGCTAGTGAGCAGATCGGTGTCTTTTGACCACAAAACAGGTATGCCAATCGCGTAGGTAAAGCGAGAGTTCTCAACCACTAATCCAGCTTTCTCCAACAAGATAGGACGTACTTTATCTGCGGAAAAAAATAGATGGTAGGGTGCTGCGTGTTTGATTTTTGCGAATAGAGAACCTGAAGAGCCAGAACTAATCAGAAAAGGTTGATTAAACTCTCGTTGATAGGCATGGGCGAGCTCATTGAAAGTACCATTAAAATTTGCTGACACAGCAACGCGAAGGGGAGCGGTGTCTGCCATCGTCGTACCAGAAAGAAAACAAAGTAGAGTTAACGTAATTGTACGTAAAGTCTTGTTCAAGTGCATATTTTGGGTTCCATCATCAACACTCCTATTTCTAATGTGGCAAGCTTTGCTGAACCTTAACTATCCACAGGTTTTGCATGCGGGAGCGGGCTTTACTTTGTATGGTATCCATTCCATTGATAGTCCGTCGAAATAGTAAAAAGCGTTGGTGACCACCGAGTTTGGGGCGACAATACTGTTAACGGCGATAAGTGCTTGCATTAATCCTATGATGCCAACAACAGGCGGGAGGATCCCAGACATGACACAGCTAGAGGGAGCGTCGCTAAACTGTGAGCTTATACATTGATAACAGGCTTCATTCTTATTGGCAGCAAAAACACCTACCTGTCCCTCGGTACGAATGGCAGAGCCTGAAATTAGTAAGGTTTTTTGCTGCCAACAGATTTCATTGATGAGCTCTCGCGTAGGCTTGTTGTCGGTACAGTCAAGGACGATATCATGCTCGATAATCGTTTCAGTTAATAGTTGCGAGGACTGCTTCGACGTTATGGGTACACAAGAAATATGACTATTATTAGCAAGCAGACGATCGCACATCGCTTCAGATTTATAACGGCCGATATCATTTTCAATAAAGCAGGTTTGTCGGTGTAGGTTAGACAGTTCCACTTTATCAAAATCAGATATTGTAATGTGGCCCACTCCAGAGGAGGCGAGATATGGAGCCGCGGCGGATCCCAAGCCGCCAGCGCCTATAACCAAAATGCGAGTCGCTTTGAGCCGCTCTTGGCCTTCGATATCCACACATTTGAGAGCAATTTGGCGATCATAGCGTTGATACTCATGTTCATCTAGCATTATAGTTTTTACCTTGTTAAGCCGGGTTGAGGGAAATTAAATCTCCGTTTCTATTTGCCGTAATAAACATGCCGATTTTTCCTTCATTTATTTGATTCAGCATCATTCTTAGTGGCTGTTGCGCCTGATCGCTATTGGGTGGATAACCACCTCGTCCATCGAGTGCAGAAATGAATACCACGTCCCAGTCGAAACCGGTTGTGAGGGATTCAGCAACCAGTGTAGAAAAGGTTTCTACTTCTTCGGGAAGTTTGTCCACACAAAGGACAGGGGTGAGCGTTCCTCCTTTTCCTGATTGAAAAATACTCTTTTGCTCTGTTGTATGCCCTTCTGGTAATTCGGCTTTCGCAAACACAAAAAGTAATCTCTGTGGCTCTGACTGCATGCTGGCGGCAGCAATTAAATCTTTGTAGCTGGCTATTTGCATTTTAAACCTACTTAGTTGAGGGCAGCCTTGGCTGCCCACATATTTGACTATAAAACATTGGCAAGTGCGTGGACGCTATGGGTTATAGTATTCACCTTTCTTTCTAAGGTAAAACAACCAGTTAACGACAAAACAGCTTGCGTAGAAGATAGCAAATCCGATCAGTGCATTTTCTGGTGTTGTGGCTTTGATTTGCTCACCAAAGACCATTGGAATGTAGAATGCACCGTATGCGGCAACGGCTGATGTCCATCCTAAAACAGGACCCGCTTCTGACTTGGGGAAAATGATCGCAATACTGCGGAATACCGAACCGTTCGCTACTCCGGATGCGGTAAACAAGAATAAAAACATTACGAAGAAAGGCAGAAAATACTCTTGCGGTGTTTCTGATTCATATGCCTGCGCCATATAGTAGGCTGCACCAAGTGCAGATAGTGTCATGACAGCAGCACACATTTGGGTCACTTTTGAGCCGCCAAACCTATCACCTAACCAGCCGCCAACAGGTCGCACGAGTGCGCCAATAAAAGGAGCCATCCACGCATAAGTAAGTGCACTCGGCCCGGCAGGATTAGGGGTTGAGTGGGTCATGACACCATCCACGATGATATGCTGATAGCCAAAGATCAATTGAATTGCCAATGGAAACGCAGCGGAAAAGCCAATAAATGAACCAAATGTCATGGTATAAATGACACTCATGATCCATGTATGCTTGTTTTTGAAGATACGATACTGGTGGGTAAGGCTATCACCAATCGCACCAGGTAATGCTTTGAGAAGTAGCAATGTTGACACCAACACAAGCACTAACGCCGCTTCTTTCGGAACATTCCACCCACTTCCATTAGCCTCAGTGGGTAACATAAGCCAAAGTCCTGCCCCTGATGTAACTAATCCAATTAGTAGCATCATGCCTATCATTGTAAAGGCTTTTGGAGGAGAGGGGAGCTCCGGCGTTACTTCTTGTGTGGCTATGTTATCCATTCCAAACCAACTGACGATAGCAAGTGGTACTAAAAACAACAGCCAAACAAACGCGCCATTTTGAATCCAAGTAGGAGTGCCAGCCTTGATCTTTCCAACAATTGTCCCTGAATCGATAACGAGTTGAGTGGGATCGCCACTAAAAGCCCCAAAGGCGGCAAAGGTCATCACTATCGGTATAACGACCTGCATGGTCGTGACGCCGAAGTTACCTAGGCCTGCATTGAGCCCTAAGGCTAGGCCCTGTTTTTGCTTTGGGTAGAAAAAGCTTATATTGGACATTGACGACGCGAAGTTCCCCCCCCCAATGCCTGATAAGAGGGCAAGTAACTGATATTGCCATAGTGGTGTATTAGGATCTTGTAGCGCTAGCCCGGTGAATAGTGAAGGAATGATCAGCAACGATGTGGTAAAGAAAATGGTATTTCTTCCCCCACAAAAACGTATAAAAAAACTACTTGGTATTCGTAGGGTCGCGCCTGAGAGACCGGCAATCGCTGTCAGTGTAAATAATTCTTCTGGCTTGAAATCATAACCAGCATTAATCATTTGTACGGTTAATATACCCCAGTATAACCAAACTGCAAATCCGGAAAGAAGACTAGGGATAGAGATCCATAGATTTCGGTTAGCTATTCGCTTACCTGACTGTTCCCAGAATTCATTGTCTTCTGGCTCCCAACGATAAATATTTCCCATTTACTCCCCCATGATTCAAACGGAAAAGGATTTCTTACTTTCCTTTAATAAAGCACTCAATGAAAAAGAAAACAATGACTAGCAGGAGGTACTCGGCCACCTTTTTTGGTGCAGAGTGAGTATCTACTAATGGGTAATTAATCTATTTTGTTTATAAT
>NZ_MUFJ01000034.1:0-34270 GCF_001996245.1 Salinivibrio sp. MA607
ATGAAAACACACAATTATTTTTACGAAACTTGAGTAAAAAACCATGTCTTTTATTACATTCATAATATTGCTCTGTATGTCATTTACTAGTAGTGCAGGAGAAAGAACTATGTGGACTTGGAAGGATGACAGTACGATTACTACCCCAAGAACAATAAATATGAATCGTATAGAGGTAAAAGTTACCCCCTCAAAAGAAATTTCCAATGTATACATCTATACTGTTGGTTCAAAAGATCAATGTAGTGCTTTTGATAATCAATACAATATAGCTATGAACGGCATCAAGGTTCATACAACTGCGAAATGTGAAGAATTTATGTTGTTTGATAATCCTGCAACTAAGCTAGCTTTTTACCCCTCAAATAAAAATGAGTTGAAAGTAGTTACAGAAATGTTATTTGGAGGGCGGATAACTGTATTTGGCGACACGTTCTACACTAAGGAGTTTAAGGCCTTATTTTTAAATTAGTAAATAATTTCGTATTTCGTCGATTGCGATCGCTCGTTTGAAAGTGTCGCTTGGGACTAGATAATCTTCT
This sequence comes from Salinivibrio sp. MA607, assembly GCF_001996245.1. Taxonomy (NCBI): domain Bacteria; kingdom Pseudomonadati; phylum Pseudomonadota; class Gammaproteobacteria; order Vibrionales; family Vibrionaceae; genus Salinivibrio; species Salinivibrio sp. MA607. The sequence goes on from NZ_MUFJ01000034.1 coordinate 543, forward strand.
GCTCGGGAGTGCTTTGGCTCCTTTCACGCTTTGACTCTTTAAACAGTAAAGAAAAAATTGTGACGTTTAGTACGAGATCATAAATGAACGTTGACATTAAGTCGCTTGGGTTTTGCTCTGAGTATTTAAAATACGGGTATAAATAAGACACTAGGGTGATCAATACTGAGAAAACGGCGAGAAAAAGAAGTTGCTTTCGAGTGAATAACGAAACCCCTTTGTAAATAGAAAACAAAGCAATTAACACAAAATAGCTAATGAACATACCCGCGGAGTTTATCCCCTTTTCAATAAAGTCACCAATGTACTGATAGCCGCTTGCAATTGATAGCGCTAAGATAACCACGTAAAAAGTGATGACTGAAAGATACTTATCTGACTTCACAATGCGTCCTCATTAACTTGATTGCCGCCAGAATACACGCTTAATGCCTGCCTATTAATAATGGTTTGATCTTTTTTTGAATGAGCTTCACGCAATGATTAAGTAGTGAGCCCGCTATTCACGTCCACCAAACCCCTCGATACTCCCTACAATGTCTCTTTATGCGTATTTTATGTCGCCTAGTGTCAAGTCATGACGTGTTATTCCCGACACACTGTGGCCAGTTTAATCAAGCGACAAGAGGCCGAACATGAATCGCAGCGTCATTCTTACCTGCGCCGTCACCGGTGCGGGCGATACCACGGGCAAAAACCCCAACGTGCCAATCACGCCAAAACAGATTGCCGATAACTGTATTGAGGCGGCGCGTGCTGGTGCCAGTGTCGCTCATATTCACGTGCGTGATCCTGAAACGGGCGGCATTAGCCACAACATTGATCACTTCCGTGAGGTGATGGAGCGCGTTCGCGAATCAGACGTCGATATTGTCATGAACATCACCGGTGGTGGCGGCGGTGATTGGGTGCCAGATGCTCAAGACCCAAGCCGTGGTGGCCCGGGCACCGATATGCAAACCCCAGCGGAGCGTCATGCGCCAGTGGGCGAGCTATTGCCTGAGCTGTGTACCTTAGATTGCGGCAGCCTGAATTTTGGCGACATGGTGTACATCAACACCGCTAACTGGCTACGTGAGCAAGCCCGTATGGTGCAGGCCGCGGGCGTGAAGGCCGAGCTGGAGTGCTTTGACTTAGGCCACGTGTGGTTTGCTCGTCAGCTACAAAAAGAAGGTTTGCTCGAGGGCGATCCGTTGTTTCAGCTGTGTTTAGGCATTCCTTGGGGCGCGGAAGCGGACACCGAAACCATGCTGGCCATGCGCAATAAGCTGCCTGAAAACGCCAACTGGGCGGCGTTTGGAATTGGTCGCCATCAGATGCCGATGGTGGCGCAAGCCATGTTGCTGGGTGGCCATGCGCGCGTGGGCTTGGAAGATAACCTTTATCTGGAAAAAGGGGTGATGGCGACCAACGGCGGCTTGGTAGAAAAGGCGAGCACCATCATTGAAAACCTTGGCGGTCGCATTATGACGCCCGCACAAACGCGCGCCGCGCTGAAACTGGTTGATCCTAAAACCGGCAAGCCGGTTGAAGGAGGTGACCAATGAGCAAGCAGTTAGCGGTCATCGGCACTGGCGTGATTGGTAATGGTTGGATTGCGCGCGCTTTGGCGCAAGGCTGGAACGTGGTTGCCTATGACCCTGACCCACAAGCGCCCACTCGCACCCGTGCGTTCGTGGCCAATGCCTGGCCATCGTTAGAAAAGCTGGGCCTTGCCGTCGGTGCGGATCCTGCTCGGTTAACCTTTGTTGATAGCCTTGAGCAGGCGGTGAAAGAGGCCGACCTGATCCAAGAGAACGTGCCGGAGCGCATTGATATAAAGCGTGAGACCTTGTCGGCAATTGATGCGGCCGCGGCGCCAAGCGCGATTATTGGCTCATCGACCTCTGGCTTTAAACCTACCGAGCTGCAGACGGATTGTCATAACCACCCAGGGCGGGTGATGGTAGCGCATCCATTCAATCCGGTGTATTTGTTGCCGCTGGTTGAATTAGTGGGCGGCGAAGCCACTCAATCGGATCATATTGACTGCGCCCATGCACTTTACCAAGCACTAGCAATGCGTCCTTTGGTGGTTAAGCGTGAAATCGAGGGGCATATTGCTGACCGCTTGATGGAAGCGCTATGGCGTGAAGCCTTGCACCTGGTGAACGATGGGGTGGCCACCACCGAAGAGATTGATGCGGCAGTGGTTTACGGCTGTGGCCTGCGCTGGTCACTGATGGGCACCTTCTTAACTTTCCACCTAGCCGGTGGCGATCAGGGTATGCGCCATATGCTAGAGCAATTCGGCCCGGCGCTAAAACTGCCGTGGACCAAGCTGGAAGCGCCTGAGCTGACCGATGAGCTGATTGATAAAGTGGTCGCAGGCTGTGAACACCAAGCCGCGGGTCGTCCCGTCTCTGAGCTAGACCGTCGCCGTGACGCGTTTTTGGTCGAGCTTTTAGACTTGGCGCAGAAGTATTGGCCAGAGGCTGAAGGCTTGGAAGGGCGCATCTAATGGCACTATTAACGATAGACGTCGCGCCAGAATGGGTCGATTATAACGGGCACATGAACGATGCCGAGTATGCGCGCGTGTTCTCGCTGGGTGTCGATGCGCTAATGGCCACCATTGGCTTGGATGACGCCGGCCGCACCCAGCATGGCTATACCATTTATACCCTAGAAACCCATTTGTGTTACCGACGTGAGGCGCATCAAGGCCAGACCTTGGTGGTCGACGTGACCGTGTTAGCGCGTGATCAAAAGCGCCTGCACGTGTTTATGCAAATGTGTGATAGTCAAGGTGAGGTGCTGGCCACCAGCGAGCAGATGCTGATGGGCATCGATACGCAAACCGGTCGCCCCGCGCCTTTTCCAGATGTTGTGGCCAATCTCATCGAGGCACTGCCTTGCGCGGTTGAGAGTGATTGGCCCGAGAGTGCCGGCCGTCGTATCGGGTTACCCAAGCGGTATTGAACGACGCTGCTATCGGGCGCTAAAGAGTTATCAAGTCCCGCTCAGTAGAGGCTGAGCGGTTAACGGGATCGCCGGCCCGACTTCCGGCTCAAGGAGGATTTATTATCGCTACGCCAACCCCACCACACTCACCCAAGCGTCGTGACAGCCACCAGGCTGAAACATCGACCGATTATACCGTCACCGAGCTTGCTCAGGATGGCTTCTTTCAGGGCATGCATCGTGGCATGACCATTTGCTCTGCACTGCTGGTGCTGGCTTTTGTGCTGTTTACCGGCTTTCAATCGGAGACGGCCAGCGTCCTGTTTGGTGCGACGCGCACCTGGATTGAAAGCACCTTTAGTGGCTACTACCTGGTCACTGTGATGCTGTTATTGACCGTGTGCGGTTTTATCGTTTTCAGCAAGTACGGCAATGTGCGCCTCGGCCCTGACGACAGCCGTCCGGAGTTTAGCAACTTCTCTTGGTTCTCGATGCTGTTCTCTGCTGGCATCGGTATCGGCATCCTGTTTTTTGGGGTGGCCGAACCCATTTTTTACCTCGATAACACCGGCGGATTTGGTTATCCCAACAATCCCCACGCCGATATGGCAGGCGCGGCCGCCATTGGTTACGAGCGTGCCATCGATGCGCTGCGGGTCACCGTGTTCCACTGGGGGCTGCATAGTTGGGCTATCTACGTGATTGTCGGCATGTCGCTGGCGTATTTTGCCTACCGTAAGCAACTGCCACTGGCGCTGCGCTCGGCGCTTTACCCTTTCATTGGCGAGCGCATTTACGGCGCTTGGGGGCATCTTTTCGATATCCTCGGTGTACTGGGTTGCGTGTTCGGCGTCGCGACCTCGCTCGGTCTCGGCGTCAGTCAAATGGCGGTGGGGCTGGAGCGCCTGATCGGTATCACCTCCGGTTTGTCGACGCAGTTGATCTTGATTGCAGTGATTTCGGCGATCTCGATTGTGTCGGCGGTATCCGGGGTGCGCCGTGGGATCCGTATTATCTCCCAGATGAACATTTGGGTGTCGGTGTTTGTGGTTGGCGTCTTTTTAATTGGCGGCCCCACACTGTGGTTGTTCGGCGCGTTTGGTGAAACCTTACTCGACTATGCGATTAACTTTATCCCAATGGGGCTGTGGTTTGCTGATGAGCCGGGCACGGTGGAGTGGCAGCAGGCCTGGACCATTTTCTATTGGGGCTGGTGGCTGGCTTGGGCGCCTTTTGTTGGGCTATTTATCGCGCGTATTTCCAAAGGGCGCACCCTGCGTGAGTTTGTGCTGGGCGTGTTATTTGTGCCCACCTTACTGATCTTTGTCTGGCTGGTTATCTTCGGTGGCAATGCCATCTACCAAGAGCTGTATGCCAGTGGTGGCGTCGGCAGTGCTGGGATTATCGATTTGGTGAACGCTTGGGAGCTTCCCGCCGCATTATTTGCCGCAGCGGATGGGATCGTAGGTTCTGGGATGTTCGGCTGGATACTCTCAGCCCTGATGGTGTTCTTGTTGATGAGCTGGTTTGTGACCTCGTCTGATTCAGGCACCTTAGTGCTGACGACGATTTTGTCACTGGGTGATGAAGAGCCACCGAAGCGTTTCCGGGTGCTTTGGGGCGTGGTGATTGGCTTAGTCGCTGCAACGCTGCTGATGGCCGGCGGCCTTAAAGCGCTACAAACAGCATTGATCGCCGCGGCCTTGCCACTGAGCGTGGTGATCCTGGTGATGACCGCCGGGGTGCTGATCTCACTGTTTGGTGAATCGCGCCGCTCGCTCGTCGCGGCTAAAAAAAGCTAGCCGCGAAACAAGCTGCTCATTCCGTTGCCGATTAAGGTGGTGGGGTGAGCGGCTTTTTTATCTATCTTGTTTTTCTTCTTTTACTGGCTTTGGGTTTTGCGCATTTGACGCGGTGACACGCCGTAATGGGTGCGAAACGCGCGGGAAAAACTCGAGCTTGAGCTAAAGCCACAGGCCAATCCCACCGTTAACACATCGAGATCGGTTTCTTTAAGCAAGTAACGGGCACGATCTAGCCGCAATCCCAAATACCAGCTGCGCGGCGACTGATTAAGCTCGCTGTCAAAAAGGCGTTGTAGGTGACGCAGCGAGATACCACTGCGCTCAGCGACTTCTGCCAAGGACAAGGGCGATTCTATATGGCGCTCCATCACATCCACCGCTTCGACCAGACGTCGTCGATGGGTGCCCAAGCGGCGCGCTAACGTCATTCGCTGCTGATCGCGTCGAGTACGAATGCGCTCATGTACCAGCTGCTCGGAGACGTCGATGGCCAATTGGGTGCCGTGGCGACGCGCTATCACATCGAGCGCCATATCCATCGCTGCTGCGCCCCCTGCGCAGGAGAAGCGCCGCGGTCCCAGTTCAAACAGCTCATCTGAGGTTCTCACCTCTGGGAAGCGCTCTTGAAACGAGGGCAAACTTTCCCAATGCAGGGTGACCCGCTCGCCCTTGAGCAGATCGGCAGCGGCCAACAAAAAGCAGCCGGTATCGAGTCCGCCCAGCACGCAGCCTGCCGCATCAAGACGGTGCAGCCAACGCATCAAAGGACGACTAAGGTAAGCTTCAGGATAAAAACCGCTACAGACCGCGAGTGAGGGAAGATCATGCACGGCGTCGATGGCTGTGTCGGCCAGCAGTGACATGCCGTTGGACGCCGTCACCGGCTTGCCGTCTTCACTGATCATTTGCCAATCAAACAGCGATTCGCCGCTGATCTGGTTGGCTATACGCAATGGCTCGACAGCAGAGAAAAAGGCCATCATCGAAAAGCGGGGGAGTAGTAGAAAACCGAGGCGTTCCGGCATTGGACCTGTGTATTCAAGGCGCATGATCACAAATGAACAAAGAATGGTAGAAATAATGATGAGGGGCGGCCACTGGCCGGGTCAAGCTAAGCCCACCATTTTCCTGAAAAAAAGCACAGACGCTCTTGGCTACCAAATGCGCGACGGTGAGGTGTACAAAAATTAACTAGACTGTATCGATATCACCAGAATATACTCCAATTCCTCTTTCTACATAAGGCATATTTTGTGGATCCAACACGCGTCGATTGTCACTCCCCTTCACTGGTACGTTGTCACCAACAAAGGACGCAGTCATGATTGAACCTATGATTACCCTCCTGCTCGGTCTTTTCTTTATCTTGTTAATTATTGCCGCTAATGGCTACTTTGTGGCGCAAGAGTTTGCCTATATGGCGGTCGATCGCGCCAAGCTTGCGACCTTAGCTGCGACGGGCGATGCGTCGGCCAAACGGGCGCTGGCGGTGACAAAACGGACGAGCTTTATGCTATCTGGCGCGCAGCTTGGTATCACGGTCACCGGCTTGGTGTTGGGCTTTGTTGCCGAGCCGTTGGTCGGCGAGTCGATGGGGGTATTATTGCAACGGCTTGGACTGTCGTTGGAAACGGGGATCGCGATTGGCACCATGGCGACGCTTGCGGTGGCGATGATTGTGCAAATGATTTTGGGTGAGCTCTACCCGAAAAACTTAGCCATTGCCAATGCTGAACCCATGGCGCGTATGATGTCGCGGTCGACACTGATTTATATGTCGGTGTTTGGTTGGATCATCAGTTTCTTTGATAAATCCGCCAACCTGGTGCTGCGGATGGTGGGGATTCAACCGGTGCATGATCTTGATATGAGTGCCTCAGAAGACGACTTACACCATATTATCGCCGACTCGCGAGAAAGCGGGGATTTGCCGGTGGAGTTGTCACTGATGATGGATCGGATCCTGGATTTTCCAGCGCGCGATGTTGAGCATGCAATGGTGCCGCGTTCGCAAGTTGATTGGGTGTCGCCAGAAACCAAGCTGTCCGAATTGTTGGCGCTGATGGCGCAAGCCCACACCCGTTATCCTGTGCTTGATGATAATGATGCGCCGGTGGGCGTGGTTCACCTGTCAGACGTCCTCGCGAAAACAGAGGCGGATTCAAATGATACCGTGGCGTCAGTGATGCGTCCTGCCAGTGTTCTCCCCACATTAATGCCGTTGCCAAATGCGCTAGATCAGTTGGTGCGCACGACCAATCAACTGGCGTGTGTGATTGATGAATATGGCGGCTTTGCTGGTGTGTTAACGATTGAAGATTTGGCCATGGAGATCGTGGGAGAAATTACCGACGAGCATGATAGTGATCATGCCGAGGCGGTTATCCCTGAAAGTGACAATGTCTGGTTGATGGATGGTGATGTGCACATCGACGAAGTGGAGCGTGCGATTGGCTATGATCTGCCGCGGGACGATGTCGAAACCATTGCAGGGGTATTGATTGCGGCATGTGGCGCATTGCCAGCCGTAGGGGATACGGTGACCATCGCGCTGCCGATTGATCCATCCGAACTGGCGGAGAGTCAGCCGATCGTGCGTCATCTTGAGGTGGATGTGTTAAGCATTGAGCGACATATCCCCACGTCAGTGCGGGTTACGCTTATCGAGCAGCCCATTGCGGAGGATAACCAATGACCGATCCTTTGATGGTTAGTGTTGTCACGCTGGCTTTGATTGTATTGAGTGGCTTTTTTGTCATTATCGAGTTTGCCTTGATGGGTGCGCGTCGACATCGTCTGGAAGAAATGGCGGTTGAGAGTGGGTCGGCGCGGGCAGCGCTGCGTGGCATGAATGATTTGACCTTGATGCTGGCAGGGGCGCAATTAGGGATCACTTTTTGTACCTTTGCACTCGGGGCGGTCACCAAGCCGGCGGTAGATGTATGGTTAGGGCCCGTCTTTCTCGCGGTTGGCTTACCCGCTTGGGCGGCTGATGCGGCGGCCTTCGGGTTTGCGCTGTTCGTGGTGACATTTTTGCACCTCGTCGTGGGTGAGATGGCACCGAAGTCTTGGTCGATTGCTCATCCAGAAAAGTCAGCACTGGCAATCGGTGTTGTCTCGCGTGCTTATGTGTGGCCGTTACGTCCGTTACTTCGCTGGGTCAACCGTATTGCCAATCGCTTGGTGAAAGCCTCAGGGGTTGAGCCAGTAGAAAGCGCCGCGGTAGGGGGACAAGATATTCAAACCATTCGTCAATTGGTTGAACACTCGGGCAAAGTCGGCACCTTGCAACCAGCGATTCAACGACAATTGTCGGGGTTGATCGATCTGAGCTCGATTGCGATCGAAACCTTGGTCACCCAGGGACAGGTGATGGCACATGTTGATAAACATGCAACGGTCGCAGAGGTGCGCGCTGTCGCCGTGTCGTCAGGGCATCTGCGTATTTTGGTGTTTGGTAACAAAGGGCTTAAGCCATTGGTGGTTCACGTCCGGGATACGCTACTCGAACCGGCAGACCGACTCGCACGCGATGTCGCTCGCAATGCCTATGTTTTGGATGCCAACACCCCCATCTACGAAGCGCTAGCGCGCATGCGTGAAGCCAGCGTTCAGCTTGCGGTGGTGAGTAAAGAGGGGGAAATGATTGGCGTGGTGACGCTTGCGGATATTTTAAAACGCGTGCTTCCCGTCACCGCTGCAAGTTAAAAGACAGTGCGCCATGATTAAAAAAACGCCACAAGTGATTGTGGCGTTTTTATTGCTTTCGTTTCTATTGCTATCGTTTTTATTGCGAACGATGGTGACGAGATTTGATGCCTCCACCGGGGCGCTGATGTTTTTCGAGCGGTTGACTTACCAGCCTTTCACCACCGCGCCGTCAAAGATTTCCATCGCCGCGTTGTAAACCGCGTCAGTTTGGTAAGCTTTAACAAACGTCTTGACGTTTTCTGCGTCTACGTTGTCTTTGCGGGCTACAATCAGGTTCACGTAGGGTGAGTCCTTCCCTTCAACAAACAGGCCGTCTTTGCTTGGGGTTAGGCCGATGCCAGCGGCAAAGGTATTGTTGATGATGGCAATATCCACGTCTTCCAGTGAGCGAGGCAGTTGTGGGCCTTCCAGTTCAATAATTTCAATGTTTTTGGGGTTTTCAACGATATCGAGCTTGGTAGCGCTGATGCCAGCACCTTCTTTGAGTTTTAGGATGCCTTGCTGCTCCAGCAGTAGTAATGAACGGCCGAGGCTAGCAGGGTTATTCGGCACGGCAATTTGCCCGTCTTCTGGGAGATCGGCCACGCTATCTAACTTATAAGAATAGGCCGCAATCGGGTACACAAAGGTGTTGCCTGCAATCGCAAACTCGTAGCCGCGATCTTTGATTTGCGCGTCTAAGTAAGGTTTGTGCTGAAAGGCATTCACATCAACCGATCCATCGTCGAGTGCCGCGTTGGGCGACACATAATCGGTAAAGGTGATCAGCTCAACGTCGAGGCCTAACTTCTTGGCTTCTTTTACTGCGTGCTCGGCCACTTGTGCTTCTTCGCCTGCCATCACGCCCACGGTGATGCTGTTGGCATCGCTAGCGGCTTGCTCTTTTTCTCCGCACCCGGTGAGTAGGAGTGTGGAGGCGAGGCCTAAGGTGGTTAAAAGTGTTTTAATGGTGGTCTTCATTGTCTGTCTCCCTTGATAAGATTGTCCGTCGTTTACGGTAAGTGTTGTGTTTTATTATCGGTGATCGGTTCGGCGTACCAAGTAATCGCCTAAAGATTGTATGGCTTGTACCAGCACGACTAGCATGACAACGGTGATCAGCATAACCGTGGTATCAAAGCGCTGGTAGCCATAGCGGATACCGACATCGCCTAGGCCGCCACCGCCCACGGCTCCAGCCATAGCAGAGTAGCTGACGAGGGTGACCAAGGTAATGGTTGCGCCATTAATAATGCCAGGTAGCGCTTCGGGTACGAGTACTTTATAGATAATTTGCAAGGGGGTAGCGCCCATGGCTTTGGCTGCTTCTTCTAGTCCCGGTGGCAGCTCTAAAAGCGCTGCTTCGACCAGACGTGCAACGAAAGGGATGGCGCCCACTGTCAGCGGGACAATTGCTGCCGCTGTTCCAATCGAGGTGCCGACGAGCAGGCGGGTAAAGGGAATAATCGCAACCAACAAGATAATAAAGGGGATCGAGCGACCAATATTCACCACCGCGCCAAGCGCTTGATTAAACTTGGGTTGCGCTAGCAGCCCCCCTTTTTTGGTGACGTGTAGCATCACACCTAATGGGATCCCAATGGCAAAGCCTATCAGGCCGGAGGCAAAGACCATATACAGAGTTTGACCTGTGGCTTCGGCAAGCAAGTTAAGCAGGGCGTTGTTTTCGTTGACCCAATTTATAAGTTGATCAATCAACATAGCCAAGTACCTCCGTGTTGACATGGTGCTGGTTGAGATAGTGGATGGCGTCTTCGACCGCTTTTTTCGGGCCCATAATCTCTGCCAGTAATAAGCCGAATTTGACGCCGCCAGCGTAGTCGATATCAGAGCTTAAAATGCTGATGTCGATATCAAACAGCCTTGATATTTGACTGATCAATGGATCATCCACGGTAGCGCCGGTAAATTCTAGGCGCACCAAGGGGTAGCTGCCGTCAAAGTAGGTATCTTTTAAGCGTTGGGCATAGTCATAAGGCACCGATAAATCCAAGGTTGAGCGGATAAATTGTTTCGCTAAGTCGGATTTTGGATGGGCAAATATGTCGCCCACCGGGCCAGATTCAACCAATTCACCGTCACCAATAATGGCAACGTCGTGACAAATGCGCTTCACCACGTCCATTTCGTGGGTGATCAATAAAATGGTTAGGTTGAGCTTTTCATTAATGGTTTGTAGCAGTGACAAAATCGATTGTGTCGTAGCAGGATCCAGTGCGCTTGTGGCTTCATCACACAATAATACATCTGGGCTTGGCGCCAGTGCGCGCGCAATCGCGACACGTTGTTTTTGTCCGCCACTGAGGCTAGCCGGATAGACATGACGCTTATCGGCTAAACCGACTAAATCGAGTAACTCGGTGACTCGGGTTTCGATCGCGTCACTGCTCGCGCCGCTCAGTTCAAGCGGTAGAGCGATGTTGTCGAAGACCGATCGCGATGACAGTAGGTTAAAGTGTTGGAAAATCATCCCGATTTGACGGCGAGCTTGGGTTAGATCGCGATTGGATAACGCGGTGAGGTTAACGCCTCCTACCTTTACCGTGCCGCTGGTTGGGCGCTCGAGCAGGTTAACCATTCGGATCAGCGTACTTTTGCCGGCACCAGAGGCACCTATCACACCAAATACTTTTCCTTTCGGGATAAATAAGTTGATGTCGTTAAGGGCATGAATTCGGCGCTCCCCGAGTTCGAATACCTTGTTGAGTTTGGATATCTCAATCATCACATGTCCTTGGCGATAAATTTGATCACAGCCGACTGACTCAGCGGTCTATCCCGCGCTCTTGCTGTCGTTCTGGTTATTGATGCTATGAGTTAGGTAAAATGAAGTCAATGGATATTTTTACTTCTGGACGTCTAAATGGCAATAAGGCTAATCAGTTGGTTATAAATAAAACAGTCAACGAGATCTTAAGCATGCTTGATCTCATCGACTAAAGCGTGTTCACTAATAGCCTTTCTAACCCTTTGTTCTGATTAAGTGATATGCCAACTGCCTTGATTGATACCACGATGTTGACGCTATTTATTCCCACCTTCTTTTTTGTGTCAATCACACCGGGAATGTGTATGACACTATCCATGACCCTGGGGATGACTATCGGAGTTAAGCGTAGCCTACATATGATGTGGGGCGAGCTCATTGGCGTCGGCCTTGTGGCGATTGCGTCAGTGGTAGGGGTGGCGGCCGTGATGCTGAACTATCCTAGCGTGTTTCAAGTGTTTAAGTATGTGGGGGGCGCGTATCTGGCGTATCTCGGCGTACAAATGTGGCGATCGCGTGGCAAAATGGCAATCCCAAAGGAAGAGGCGTCGGCGCCGAATGATATCTCTGCGTTATCGTTGGCGGCACAAGGTTTTGTCACTGCGATAGCTAACCCGAAAGGCTGGGCATTTATGATCTCACTGTTGCCGCCGTTTATTAACCCTGCGATCTCATTGCCCAGTCAGCTGAGCGTGCTGGTGTTGATCATTCTTTGCACGGAATTCAGTTGTCTTATGCTGTATGCCAGCGGTGGGCGCACCTTACGTCAGTTTTTGCAGCAAAAGGGTAATGTGCAATTGCTGAACCGAATCGCCGGCACCTTGATGATCGGCGTCGGCTTTTGGCTGGCGTTGGGGTAATTAACGGCCGTGATGGTGTGTAATCACTCTGCAAAATAGTGCTTTGGCGGTCGCTAAAATCGCATCCGGGAAGTCATAGTCAGGGTTGTGCAGCTGTGGGTGGTACTCGCCGCTGCCAATGCCAAATAATGCGCCGGGCCAGCGGGCGAGAAATTCGGCGACATCTTCTGACCAACGCATAGGCTCCTTAAGCCAGTGAACCTCTAACCCCAGCGATTGCGCCGCGTTGACCACGGTTTGGTTATGCGCTGTGCTGTTTTCGGCGGCAATAAACGGCTCGTGCCAACTTAGATCCACGGTTAATTTTGCTCGGTCGGCGATAGCGTTTACGTGATCGACTAACCGGGTTTGCATGGCATGAAACGTGGCGTTGTCGTCGCTGCGTAGGGTCGCCATTACGGTGGCCTCGCCGGGCGCAACGCCAAACGCGGGGTCGCCAAGTTGGGCGTGAACTAGCGTCACTAAGCTGAACGTGGAAGGATAAGCGTCAGGAAGTTGTGTAAGCATACGCATCACGTCACTCATGGCGTTTGCCGGACTGACCCCGCGCTCTGGGTAAGCGGCATGGGAGGTTTTGCCGAACAAACGAATCGCAACACCGGTTGAGGCGCAGGCAAAGGTGCTTGGGCGCACCACTATTTGATGTTGGGCAAAGCCTGGCAGATTATGAAAGGCATAAACATTGTCGATGTGGCGGGTTACTAAAAGCGGATCGGCACACAGACGTGCCGCACCTTCGCCGGTTTCTTCAGCAGGCTGAAAAGCGAGAATGACAGTCCCCTGTTTAGGGGGTGTTTGGCATAGCTGAGCAGCGACGGCAAGCAAGGCGGCAGCATGGCCATCGTGACCGCAGGCATGCATGATGCCATCGTGACAGGATGCATAATCAAGTTGGGTGTGTTCGTGAATGGGTAACGCATCAAAGTCGGCGCGTAACAAGGTGGTTGGCCCTGGCTCGCGACCTGCAATGTCTACCACAATACCATGACCGCCCACGTCGGTATGGGGGGTGAGACCAAAGTCGCGTAGTTGGGCAGCAATGGTGCGCGCACTTTGCGCTTCGTGATTCGACAGTTCAGGGTATTGGTGCAGGGCATGCCTAAACGCTAAGGGATCAAAATCAATCGCCATCATCGACTCCAAAACAAGGATGGAAAGGCTATGCTAGATCGCTTTGGAGCGTCACGTTGTGAAGTTAAACGCAAAAAAAAGCCAGCAACATGTGCTGGCTTTTGCTCTTTCTGGGCTGAGCGTGGGTTACGCTTGGCCGTTGTCTTCGGCTTGCTTAGCCTGAATCGCTGTCAGTGCCACGGTATAGACAATATCGTCAACCAAGGCGCCACGTGACAGATCGTTCACTGGCTTACGCATGCCTTGTAGCATTGGACCGATAGAGACCAACTCGGCAGAACGCTGTACTGCTTTGTATGTGGTATTACCTGTGTTCAAGTCTGGGAAGACGAACACGGTGGCTTTACCGGCAACAGGCGAGTCTGGCGCTTTTGATTTCGCGACATTTTCCATGATAGCGGCGTCGTACTGAAGCGGGCCATCGATGATCAGATCAGGACGCTTCTCTTGGGCAAGACGGGTGGCTTCGCGGACTTTATCCACGTCTGCCCCTTTGCCTGAGCTACCGGTCGAGTAAGAGATCATCGCTACGCGCGGTTCAATACCGAATGCCGCGGCAGAATCGGCAGATTGGATCGCGATTTCAGCCAGTTGTTCAGCATTCGGATCCGGGTTAATCGCACAGTCACCGTATACCAGCACTTGCTCAGGCAGCAGCATAAAGAATACTGATGAGACCAAAGAAGCGTTCGGTGCGGTTTTGATGATTTGCAGCGGTGGACGGATGGTGTTAGCGGTGGTGTGAACCGCGCCCGATACCAGGCCATCCACTTCGTTCGCTTCTAGCATCATGGTACCCAGTACCACGGTATCTTCGAGGTGCTCTTGGGCAATGACCTCGGTAATACCTTTGCTCTTACGCAGCTCGACCAAGCGTGCCACGTATTTATCGCGTGCTTTTACCGGATCGATAATTTCGACGCCAGCGCCCAAGGTGACACCTTGCTGATCGGCAACGCGTTTGATTTCTTCTGGGTTACCCAAAAGCACACACTCGGCAATTTTACGCTCAGCACAGATAGCGGCGGCCTTGATGGTACGTGGCTCGTCACCTTCGGGTAGCACAATGCGCTTAGCGGCTCGACGTGCAAACTCGGTCAGCTGATAACGGAATGCGGGTGGACTGAGGCGACGTTCGCGGTTCGACCCTGAGCTGAGTGATTCAATCCAGTTGCCATCAATGTGGCCAGCAACGTGGTCGTTCACAAACTCAACACGGGCTTTATCGTCAGCCGGCACTTCAAGGCTAAAGCTTTGCAGATTGAGCGACGTCTGCCAGGTGTTACCTGCAGTGGTAAATACCGGAAGGCCGGTTTCAAACGCGCGGTCACACAGGGCTTTTAACTGGTCAGGGATGGCATAGCCACCTGTCAGCAACAAGGCACCGATTTCTACGCCGTTCATCGCAGCCAGACACGCGGCGACGATCACGTCAGGGCGGTCAGCCGAAGTTACGAGCAAGGAGCCTGGGCGGAAGTGTTCAACCATATTAGGGATTGAACGCGCACAGAAAGTAATGCTCTTGATGCGACGTGAGTGAATTTCGCCTTCGTTGATAATGGTGGCGTTCAAGTGCTTGGCCATATCGCTAGCACGAGTGGCGATCAGGTCGATTTTCCATGGCACACAACCCAGTACACGGATTGGGCTGGAGTTGAAAATCTGCATCACTTCAACGTTAGTTGGACGTGCGCCGTCCGCTTCGTCAAAGATTTCTGACAGGTCAGGGCGCGTGCGACCTGCATCATCAACAGGCGCGTTAAGCTTGTTGATGATCACACCTGAAATGTTGCCGTTTTTGCTGCCACCAAAGTTGGTGCAGGCAAACTCGATACGCTCTTTAAGCTGGGCAGGGTTGTCAGTGCCTGGGGTGGTCACAAACACGATTTCTGCATCCAGTGTTTTGGCGATCTCGTAGTTGATCTGGTTCGCGAAGGGGTGGTTACGTGTGGTGACCAAGCCTTCGACGAGCGCAACTTCTGCGTTTTCAGTGGCACGAGTAAAGCGCGCGAGCACTTCTTCGAGCAGCACATCTTCTTGATCCGAGCGCAGCAGGTTTTCGGCTTGGTTCATTGACATCGATTCGGCGACTCTCATATCACTGTTGGCGTGAATGATTTCCGTCGTCAGATCGGTGACGTCAGTGTCGCTACCGTGATGTGGCTGAGCAATCGGTTTAAAAAATGAGACGCGGACGCCTTTACGCTCCATCGCTCGCATGACGCCAAGGCTGACACTTGTCAGGCCGACGCCGGAGCCGATTGGAATTAGCATAATAGTACGGGACACGTTGACTTCCTCTTACTATCTGGTTGGCGTGCCGGATGGTCCGGCACGAATACAAAAACGGCTGAGTGGAATCAGCCGTTGGAAATGGTCTTACAGGCCAGTTAGGCGCGCAGTGTCTTGCGCAATCACCAACTCTTCGTTGGTTGAAATCACCATCGCAGGCACGCGGCTTGCGTCGGTAGTGATCACGCCTTCGCCGCCAAAGCGGGCTTTCAGGTTGCGCTCTTTATCGACCTCAACACCCAGCAGAGCTAGGCGCTCGAGTACCAATTCGCGAATTGGGCCTGAGTTCTCACCGATACCGCCGGTGAAGACAATCGCGTCTAGGCGGCCGTCGAGGGTCGCGGTGTAGCTGGCTACGTACTTGGCAAGACGGTGGCAGAACACGTTCATTGCACGTGTTGCTTCTTCTTTCTCGCCGTAGTTATCTTCAACAAAGCGGCAGTCAGAGGTCACTTCGGTCAAGCCTTGCAGGCCAGACTCTTTGGTAAGCATGGTGTTGATTTGCTCAACGCTATAACCGAGTGCATCGTGCAGGTGGAAGATAATCGCTGGGTCTAGGTCACCAGAGCGGGTGCCCATTACCAAGCCTTCCAATGGGGTCATGCCCATTGAAGTATCGACCGATTTGCCGTTTTTAATCGCACATACTGACGCACCGTTACCAAGGTGGCAGTTGATGATGTTCACTTCGTCGACAGGCTTGCCAAGTTGCTCAGCGGCCGCATTGGCGATAAAGAAGTGAGAGGTACCATGCATGCCGTAGCGACGAATGCCGTGCTCTTTATAAAGATTATAAGGCAGCGCATACAGATAAGCTTCTTCTGGCATGGTTTGGTGATACGCGGTATCGAAAACAGCGACATTTTTCAGCGCAGGGAAGGCTTTTTTCGCCGCCTCAATGCCAACGATATGTGCTGGGTTGTGCAATGGCGCGAAGCTCGCTGCATCGTGGATCCCTTTGAGCACCTCGTCCGTAATCAATGCTGACTGGGTAAAATGCTCACCGCCATGAACAACGCGGTGACCGATAGCACCCAAGTTCTCGGCCAGTTCAGGCTTCGAGGCCAGAATTGTGTCTACAATGAAGGTGAGGGCTTCAGTGTGCGCGGCGCCGTTGCCCAGTTGGGCTTCATGCTTACCGTCCATTTTCCACTTGATGCGGGCTTCTGGAAGGTTAAGGCATTCGGCAAGACCGGTAAGATGCTCATCGCCTGATTGTGCGTCGACAATGGCGAACTTCAAAGAGGAGCTTCCGCAATTGAGTACGAGAACCAGCTTTGACATGTATGACTACCTATGTTTCGTGAGACAGAGTGTATGGAATAAAAAGGATAGTGGACAAATTGAGACACTACCTTTTCAAAAAAGAATTATCTCATGCCTTGTCGCGGGGAAAGAATTATCGTTATCCGTCCTGGATAAGTGAACGCTCCATTGAGTACAACCGGATTGGGTTGCGAGACAATCGAATCCGAGCAACAATGATAAAAGTGCGCTAAGGATAGCGGGACTTGATCCAGATAACAAAAATTTTTTGAGCGATATGGGTTAAATTTTAAAGTTTTTAAACAATTTGTTTAGTTTTTATTGTAAAAGTTGAGTGACAGCCCCTTTCGGTCACACTGAACAAGTGAGGTAGGTATGACAACGAACAAATCAATCTGGCGCTGCCTGCAAGACGGTCAGAAATACATGCAAGAATGGCCGATGAAAAAGGAATTAGCGCCGGTTTTTCCTGAAAATCGTGTGATCACCATAACGCGGTTCGCGATCAAGGTCATGCCTGCTATTGCCGCAATCAGTGTGTTGCTTCAAATGGCAGCAAACAATGTACAAGGCATGCCGCAAGCGGTGATTGTGGCGCTATTTGCGCTGAGCTTGCCGCTTCAAGGGCTGTGGTGGCTGGGACGCCGCCGTGATACGCCGCTGCCGCCGGCTTTGGCGGGGTGGTATCGCGAACTGCATCAAAAGATCACCAGTGAGGGGCACGCGATGCAGCCGATAAAAAGCCAACCGCGATACAAAGAGCTAGCGCAAGCATTGAGCCGGGCGTTCAAAGTGGATCGCGCAGCATTAGAGCGTTGGTTTTAACCTAACCGAAATGCGCCGCTCACCCAGGCAACACACGCCGACCTCAGGGTCGGCGTTTTTATTGGTCGGTGATGGATGCGTGGCTTAACGACACTGCGGCGCGCCTTGCCCTTTCATTTGGCTGACTGCTTCGCGCATTTCATCCATCGACTGCCAGCGCTGGGGCAAAGGCATGACCTTTAAGCGAAGATCCTTGGCGTTGTCGGCAAGCTTGGCTTGATCACTCACCGCGGTGATCAGTGCAATGGTCAGGTCGGGATTTCGCGCTTTTAATTGTGCGGCCGTTCCTAATCCTTCGGCAATATGAAAGCGGCCCGCGATGTGGACAATTTGGGTATCAGGGTGACGGGCGTGATAATCGACCATGCTTTCTGCCATGGTGGCATCCCAGGCGAGTTGCGCGGCAAATTGATCGTCGGTTTGGGTGGGAGTGCCATGATGCATGTTGGCTTTAAACTGACGTTTATAAGGTGAGTCTTGGGTATCAATCGTCGCGGCAAACCACTGACGCTGCTGGTCCGGCAATTTATCTAAGTAAGCCAAACCTTGTCGACCAATACAGCTAACCATGCGTTTAGGGGCGTTAGCGGCAATCACGTCAAATTGACGCTGTTTAGCTAGCTCGATCAACGGGCGATAGCTGCCATTGTAGTTGTCCCATGCATTGGCTCGACGCTTAAGCGTGTCTTCGCCAATGTCGCCGGCAAGGTATTGATTCACCACTGGCTGGGCATCACGGCTGAATTGCTCCATGGAAAGCGCGACAGAATGACGTGAGGCAAGTTGGTTGAGCAACTCGGTTTGAAAACGGTGCACCCCAGGATGGCTGTGCCATTCACCGATCAGAACAATATCCGCTTTTTCGACGTTGTCAGCCACTTGAGTCAAGCTAAGTGACTGCCCTTGGGCGGTGGTCACTTGATAATCAAATAAGGTATTGATAGACGCCGATGTCGGTTGCGATGCCGCTGCGACACTGACGGGGCTTAGTACTAAGCTGGCCGCCAATAGCCATTGAGTGGCACGCAGTTGCAAAAAGCGCGGCTTCAAAAAGCGGTCAATCACGCCCTTTTTTGTCCATGGTGAGCAAGTGTGCATCACGCTTCTCCTTTGGCCGAGTCAATCTCTGTGTGATGACGATACACACGCAAGGTAAAGTCGGCTTCACAGTGAAAGCCGTTGGCATTGGCTAACGTTTCACGCCATTCATCGGAGGCGCGCCAGGCAAGCGGTGTCATCTGCAGCAGGGTGAGGGCTTGCTCGCCTGCTAATGTCATCGGGTAATGCAGTGAGCGCTCACTTTCAAGCTGGAAACCGGGCAGGGCCTCTGCTGGCGTTTCGTGTAACCGGACCTCATCATAGATACCCGCTTTAAGCTGAAATAGATGACGTGGACCTGGGGTGACGGTGACAACAACGCCACCGGGCTTGATAACACGATCAAGCTCGTCGCCATTGCAGGGCGCATAAATACGCACCACACCGTCAAGGCTGTTGTCGGCAAACGGCAAGCGTTGCGATGAGGCGACCGAAAACTGACATTGTGGATACCATTTCGCGGCATAGCGCACGGCGATTTTGGCGATATCCAGCCCATAAATAGACCACTGTTGTGCGGCTGTCTGATCAGCGATAGCATGGGTGTAATACCCTTCACCACAGCCCACATCCAAGATCGTCTGGTGCTCGCCATTCAGTGCCTGGGTGAGGGAATCAATCATCGCTTGGCGCATGGGCGCATAATGGCCAGCGTTTAAAAATGCGCGGCGGGCTTGAGTCATGGCTTTATTGTCGCCCGGATCTTTGGAGCGTTTAAATTGCACCGGTAATAGGTTGAGGTAGCCCTCTTTGGCGCGATCAAATTGATGATTGGCAGCGCAATAAGCACCACGTGGCTTGGCTTGTAGGGGCTGTTGGCATAGCGGGCATCGATAAATCATGGCAGAGTCTGTGTCTTGTCTTTGATGCGCTTAAGGGTACGGGCTTGTGTGACGTTCGACAAGTTTGCGCCGTGAGAAATCAAAAAGCCGCCCACAAGGACGGCTGCATTGTTACCTTTTCCCTTTCACTAGGCGGCGAGGATCTTTTCGATCTCGGTTAGGCTTAAGTGAAATTGACGCGGGCACTGACGCCAAACGTCGAGCATACGACGGTATTTGTCACGCATTGGCATTTGACTGTTAAAGCAGTGCTCCCCTTGATCAAACTGCGGATAGAGCCCCTCAGTATCGACTAAAAAGCGCACATAATGCACCAAAGCCCCTTCGGTTGCTGCGTCAAAGCCCCAGAACTGCACGCGACGTGGCGATAATGCCGCTTGGTTGGTATCGTCAAGGAGGTGATAAGAGGCCTGCATCGCATGGTGCATTTCCATGATATCAATCACTTCGCGGCATTGGGTTTCGCAGAGTGCTTCAAACTGGCTGATCACCTCGGCCATTTGCAACGCGTAGCCGCGCTCAATGATGGTTTGTAGGCGACGGTACTTTTCGCCATTAGAGGGATCGAGGTGGCACATTAACTGGTACTGGTTAGATAAAATTAAACGTTGTGCAGGGGTCATATCCATTGCGGTTGGCCTCTTAACTCTCGAAGTTACAATAGTCGTTCATCAAACGATGAGGGTATGGACAGAGATTAGCAGCTCTTTATCGCTGAAATCTTGATCTGAGCTATGTCCGTAGCACGTTTTTCACCCGCATAAGGGATTGGGTAAAAGATCGTTCATGAAGGGGACGTTATGTTTGAGTGGGCTGATGTCAGTGGTTGGCAATGGATAGGTTGGTTAGGCTGGGCAGGGGTATTATATGGAACCTATCCACGTGAGTTTTTTCCTAAACTGCGCCAGGAAGTGGGTTATCAGCATTTAGCGTTTTCATCGGCGGTGGTGCTGTTTGCGCTTTGGGCGTTGCAGGCGGGGATCAAAGAGGGGCTCGATATCCACTTTCTGGGCGTGACCACGTTAGCCTTATGCCATGGTTGGCGCATTGCCATTTGGATTACCACCGTGCCGTTGGCACTGATGGGGCTTTTTGGTTTTGTCCCCGTCGCTGATATGGGGATGACGGCGCTTACCACGGCGATGCTGCCTATTGTATTCAGTTATGCGATTTTTGCGCTGAGCTACCAGTATTTAACCCGCCACCTTTTTATCTATATTTTTATTGCGGCGTTTATCGGTGCGGCGCTGACCATTGTGTTCCAGTTATCGGTGACCTCGCTCTGGTATTGGGCTGCCGATCGTCACAGCTGGCATGAAATTGTGCATAACTACCTGCAAATTGCGCTATTGATGTGGTTCCCCGAAGCGCTGCTTAACGGCATGGCGGTGACGGTGATGGCGGTGTATCGCCCCCATTGGTTACGCACCTTTTATGACAGAGAGTATTTGTCGCCAGAGCGTTGATGGCACACCGCTTGGGTATTAATGGATTCTATCCATTAAATTTTCTTATTGAGACCAATAAAAACGTTCGCTGTATTTATCTCAAATAATGGCACATATTAGCGGCCCCGGCCGTCCGTGCCACTTATCTGAGAATTGAACGAACTGTCATGAATAATCTATCCTCTGCACAAAATGGCAGCGGCATGGCCCTGTCTGTGTTTCCATGGGTGCCATTAGTGAGCTTAACGGCATTTGCGGTCGCGAGTGGCTATTTGATGAGCTTGATTCCATTGGCGTTAATGCCGCTTGGGATGCCGGCTGAACTGGCCGCCTGGCTGGCGAGTGCCTTTTATGCAGGGTTATTGTTTGGTGCTTTGTGGAGTGCACGTATCGTCGCGCGGATGGGGCATCGACAGGCATTAGTGCTGTTTATGAGTGTGCTGCTGCTGTCTATTGCCGCGATGGCAACGATCAAAGCGCAGGGGATATGGTTAGTGTCACGATTTGTGGCCGGTATTGCGGTCGCAGGGGTGTTTGTCGCGATTGAATCATGGTTATTGATCGCCGATTCAGAGCGTCAACGGGCTAAGCGTTTAGGCTTTTATATGGCCGCTTTATATGGTGGTAATGCCTTGGGTCAGCTGGGCGTCGGTTATGTCGGTGTGACAGGTGCTCAGCCGTATTGGTTGATCGGTAGTTTGGTCACGGCGGCGATTATCGTGCCCTTATTTATGCGCCATGGTGAGCCGTCGCAAGCGATGATGGGCCCTATTGAGCACACAGGCACCTTAAGAGCCATTCGTAAAGCTGCCTATATCGCCTGCATTGTGTCGGGGCTCACCTTAGGCGCGATCTATGGTCTATTACCCCTTTATCTTGCTGAACGTGTTGACGATCATCAACAGATTGGAGCAATGATGGCGTTAGTCATTGTTGGCGGCATGGGCGTTCAGCCGTTATTAGGTGCCATCTCGACCAGAGTGAATCGAGTCCTGTTGATGTTCTATTTCTGTGTGGTGGGATTGCTTGCCGTAGCCATCATTATACTTGCTAACAGCAACGGGTGGCTTGGCGTCGGGCTCGTGATGCTTGGTGGCGCCGTGTTTGCCATTTATCCCATTGCGATTGCTTATGCGTGTGCCTCGCTGGCGCCGGGGAAAATTGTCGCGGCTACTGAGGCGCTTCTACTCGCGTACAGTGTTGGATCCGTCAGTGGTCCGGTATTGGCGCATCAAGCATTTTCTGGTGAGCAAGGGTTGATGATGTACTTGGCCAGTTGCTTGCTTAGTACGGCGGTATATATGTGGATCGCTTATCTGAGAGGGCGTCGGCAAATGCCTAACTTGAGTGCCGCCTGACAACGTCGGGGAGCTAACACGACACGCGGGAGCTAACACGACACGCCTCAGAACCGTTCTGAGGCGTGTTTTTAGTTTTGGTTAGGCGCTAACAAGTCCTTCTTTTGCATCGGCAGGGAGAATATCCATGGCGTTACCGTATAACGGCGCCAAAGCTCGAACCACATCTGAGCGGCTGATGACGCCAACCAAGATGTTGTCTTTCATGACAGGATAAACGTGCGGTCTAGACAGTGTTTGTGTTTTCGCGCGCTCTAGTGCGGATTGGGTGGTAAAGCGCGTGGCAATGCCCGCATCACTGACCGGATACAGCACTTGGTTGTCAATGCTCATGTACTGCGCCAGTTCAATCACGGATTGGTCTGCCTCAACGGTCTGCACCTCCGTGCGCATTAAATCTTCGACTTTGGTGTCCATGTCGGGTTGGTAATCGTTCCACCATAAATCAACAAAGACATCTTGCACCGAGAAAAAGCCAACCAATTCATTTTGTTTATCGACGACAGGCGCACCTTGCAACTGATAGCGGTTGAGTTGCTCTAATGCATCGGCCACAAACTGGTGGCTTTGCAAGGCACAGTGGGCAGGCTTCATGTTTTTTTCAATGGTTAAGGTTTCTTGGGTCATAGTGGGTCTCTCAGAATAATTCGCAGACGGTAGCGTCAATGAAGAAATTTGCGCTGTTTTATTTTCTCTCTCAGGGTTAATAATCAGCCAGTAGCCCATGCCGACAAGGCCAGCACCGCCGACAATATTGCCGAGCGTGACGGGGATTAAATTGGCACTGATAAACTGGATCAGGTTAAGGTCATTGAAGGCAGCCGGTGAACTCCCTACTGCTTGCCAAAAACTGTCGGGCGCGAAAGTAGCAATGCTCATCCCCAGTGGCACCATGAACATATTGGCGACACTGTGCTCAAAGCCGGTGCTGACAAACATGGCCACGGGAAGAATCACCATCACTGCTTTGGTCAGTGGATTTTGCGACGTGAAGGTCATCCAAATCGCCAGACAAACCAGCAAGTTACACAACACCCCTAACGCAAAGGCTTGTATCCAACTGTGATGTAGCTTGTGTTGGGCCACGTGTAATGCGTTTAATCCCCATTGCCCATCGTCAAGTTGGTATAGCCCTGCCACCATCACGATAAACACCAACAGTAGGGCGCCGCACAAGTTGCCGAAATACACTCTTGCCCAGGTATAGAGCAGGCCGCGGGTGGAGATCTTGCCATTGGCACGCGCCAGCATAGACAACACTGTGCTGGTAAATAGCTCTGCACCGCCAAGCACCACCAATATTAAGCCCATGCTAAAGGCAAGCCCGCCCATCAACCGGGTTATTCCCCAGCCGGCGTTACTGCCCGTGGTTACCGTGAGGTAGAACACGAAAGCCAGTCCGATAAATAAGCCGGCCATCATGGCTAGCCCAACCGCCATCCGGGTCGATTTATGGGTTTTACTCTCTGCATAGGCTTCAGCGTTGGCAAGCAATGCAGCGGGGCCCTCCGTTTTAATTGGGGTAGGACTTACCATGCGTTGTCTCCTCTGTCGGCATTATTTGCCCGAGGGGAAAGACAGATCAACATACAGGTTGTACTCCTTTTTAGACGTAATGTGAATAAAACCAGCCTATTCTTCTCTCTATCAGGAGTAAAATTGATATTACTTAGGGTAAGAATCATAAAAATTGATAGGGTATTGCCATTAAAGCCAGACAGTAAGGAGCCTGGATGCGGTACTCATTGAAACAGTTGGCTGTGTTTGAAGCGATCGCCGCGACCGGCAGTGTAAGCCGAGCGGCCGACCAGTTAGCGTTGACGCAGTCGGCTACCAGTATGGCCCTGTCGCAGCTAGAAAAGTTGTTAGGGCGGCCATTATTCGAGCGGCAAGGCAAGCAAATGCAGCTCACCTACTGGGGAGCCTGGTTGCGACCCAAAGCACGCCAACTCTTGTTTGATGCGCAACAGATTGAGGCAGGGTTTGATGGACAGCACATTATCAGTGGCGATATTGCCTTAATTGCCAGTCAAACCGCAGCAGAACACCTTATTCCAGACCTTATCAGTATTATTGATAGTGATTTCCCCGAGCTGCGAATCGACTTTACCGTGAAAAACACCGAGAAAGTCATTGATAGTGTGCGCCGTTATCAGCACGACTTGGGGATCATTGAGGGGCGTTGCGATGATAGCCGCTTAAAGCAGCAGGTATGGTGCCATGACCACCTTGTGGTCGTGGCGGGCAAGCACCATCCTTATGCGCAGCGTGATCAGGTAAGCTTGGCGCAACTTGAACAAGCGCAGTGGGTATTGCGAGAGCCGGGTGCCGGGACACGACATAGTTTTGATAGTGCGATTCATGGCGTTATCGAAGATCTTGATGTGCGGCGAGAATATGAGCAGGTGCCTGTGTTGCGTACTTTGGTGGCTAACTCCAATTACCTAAGCTGCTTGCCCTATTTAGATGTTGAAAAGTGGATTGAACGCGAGGAGCTGGTGGCGCTGAACGTGCCGGAGCTCAATATGCGTCGGACACTGTCTTTTATCTGGCGAGCGGATGGCGCAGATAACCCTTTGCGTGACTGTATTATTCGTGAAGCCATTAGGATGACCAAAGCCCGCCGGCGCGAGATGTAAGTCGCGAGACAGAGGTATAAAGACGCGAAAAAAGTATAAAGACGCGAAAAAAAGCCGGCCACAAAGTGACCGGCTGATGGGTGGAGCGCAGAGGTGCGTCGGATTAATACATGACGTTATGACCATAACTGGCAATAATGTTTTTGACGTTATCCATCATTTCTTTTGATGGTGTGCCCACGTCTTTTAACTCATATTCGTAACCCAGCGCTTCCCATTTATGTTCACCAAGCTGGTGATAGGGGAGCAATTCCACCTTTTCGATATTGTCCATGCCTTTAATAAACTGACCTAGGCGGTGCGCGGAATCATCGTCATCCGTATAGCCGGGCACCACGACGTAACGAATCCAGGTTTTTTGTCCAATTTTGTGCAAGTAGTTGGCAAAATCGAGCGTGCGGCGATTCGATACGCCTACTAAGTCTTCATGAACCTCATCATTGAGCTGTTTTAGATCCAGCATGACCAAATCGGTTGCATCAAGCACTTCATCAATCACGGGCGTGTGCTTACGGATATAGCCATTGGTGTCTAAGCAGGTATGAATACCTTTGGCTTGTGCGGCCTGGAAAAAGTCTCGGACAAACTCTGGCTGTAACATAGCTTCGCCGCCCGATGCGGTGACCCCACCGCCTGATGCGGTGATGAAGTGGCGATAGGCCAATACATCTTTCATGATCTCATCGACAGTGACTTCTTTCCCGCCATGAGTATCCCAAGTATCGCGATTATGGCAATACTTACACCGCATCAAGCAGCCTTGCATAAAGACAATAAAACGTATCCCAGGGCCATCTACGGTCCCACAAGATTCAAAGGAATGGATGCGACCAATTGCCGACATAACTGTCTCCAGACTGCGAATTGCGATACTGTCATTTTATTACAAAAACCGGCCTCAACGTAAGGAAATTCCCCTCTTTTTCGCACTCTCTTTGTGAACGTTGCTGTGGTGTTACACCTCTGTCTTTGGGTTGATCACAGTTCCAGTTTTCTATGCCAGCACAATGAGAGCTAATCCAGATAATCTCCATGTTGTTTTTGTGTCTTCTGGCCTTTTTGTCCAAACTAACGTGCGACATGCAGAGTTACCCATATATGGCCTTTCAGGCTGCATGTGAGCTTAATAGAGCCGAGTATCAGGCTAGGATCAACAGCAAACGCTAGGGTATATAATGAAAAAAATCAGTGATCTGAGAGTGAAAAATAAGCTTGTTGCGCTCATGTTGATAGCCATTGCATTGCTGGTTGCGATCAGTATGTTCACTATCCAAAAAGAGCGTGATCAAGCTTATGCTGAGCGAACCGCTTCGCTAAGGGCCAATATAGAAGTGGCGCAAAGTGTGGTGAATTATTACCGCCAGCAGGCATCAAGAATCGGCGAAGAGGAAGCCAAAACGCAAGCGATCGCGCAACTGAACCAGCTTCGTTATGACGGCGATAACTATTTTTGGGTGCTCAAGCCTGATCTCACGATTGTTAACCACCCGATAAAGCCCAAGTTGAATGGCACCAGTGCGAACAGTTTGACCGATGGCGACGGCAAGCACCATTGGCGAGAAATGGTAACAGTGAGCAAAGGGTCACAAGGCGGTGTGTTGGATTATACTTGGCGCTCACCGGAAGGTGAGATGAAGCCCAAAATCTCTTATGTGAAACGCGTAAATGGTTGGAACTGGATTATTGGCTCGGGCACTCATGTGAGCGATATTGAAGCGCAGTTTATCCAGTCAGCGTGGCAAATTGGCGGATTAACGCTTATCGCGGGGGTGATCCTGTTAGTTTGTGGTGCGTTTGTCAGTCGCGACATCGTTGTGCCGTTAGATGAATTGGTCGAAAAGTTTGATCGGATTGCGGGTGGGGACTTACGCATTGAGTGCGGCTATACCCGTCATGATGAAATCGGTAAATTGGCGCGGCGTATGGATACAGCCATGGGGAGTGTTCGTGAAGCCCTGCGTGTTGCCCATGATGAGGCGAAGCAGTCTTCTACCATGGCGTCGTCGATTGCATCAGCGAGTGAGCAGAGTGCACAAAGTATTCAATCTCAGCGCGCGCAACTCGAGCAACTGGCAACGGCGATGAACGAAATGACAGCAACTGTCGCTGATGTCGCGGATCACGCAGAACAAACTGCGCAAGCCACGAATGATATTTCCTCGATGGCGGAAGATAGCAATCATAAATTGGATAGCACGGTAGCCAGTATCCGTGAAGTTGCCGAACGTATCGCTGGGGCAGATAAATTGGTCAATCAGGTCAAGCAAGGCGTGATGGAGATCAGTGATGTCGCGACGGTTATTCAAGGGATCTCTGAGCAGACCAATCTATTGGCCCTAAACGCGGCGATTGAGGCGGCACGTGCCGGTGAGCAAGGTCGTGGCTTTGCGGTGGTGGCCGATGAAGTACGCTCGCTGGCGCAAGGTACGCAAAAATCAACCACGCAAATCCAAGGCACGATAGAAGCGCTGACCAATAACGCGATTGAAGCGGCAGAGGCGATGAAATCAAGCCATACGTCCAGTGAAGCGAGTGTAGAAACCGCGCTTGAAACTCAGCAGCAGCTTAAAGATATGGTGAGTGCGCTACATGGCTCTAACGATCGCGTGGTACAGATTGCGGCGGCGGCCGAAGAGCAGGGGACGGTGTCTGAAGAAATGAACCAAAACGTCAGCAACATTCATAACTCAGCGAACGAAGTCAGTGGGGCGGCTTCTCACCTGGCAGAGCAAAGCCAGCTGTTGGCAGATTCTGCACGAGAGTTGGATAGACAACTGGATCATTTTGAAGTGTAACCCAAATAAAAACCGCCAGCATTTGCCGGCGGTTTTTTTATTAGCGTATCGCGTACGCTTTATCGCTACATCTTACAGTGAAGACGTGAAGGTACGTGTAATGACGTCTTGTTGCTGCTCTTTAGTCAGCGAGTTAAAACGTACCGCGTAACCAGAAACACGGATAGTCAGCTGAGGATAGTTCTCAGGGTTTTCCATCGCGTCTAGTAGCATTTCACGGTTCATCACGTTCACGTTCAGGTGCTGGCCGCCTTCTTGACCGCTTTCATGGTGGAAGTAACCATCCATTAAGCCCGCCAAGTTCGCGCGTTGGGTGTTTTCGTCTTTACCCAAAGCATTTGGCACAATAGAGAAGGTATAAGAAATACCGTCTTTAGCGTGAGCAAATGGCAGTTTACCGACAGAGGTCAGTGACGCAACCGCACCTTTCTCATCACGGCCGTGCATTGGGTTCGCACCTGGACCAAATGGCATACCCGCTTTACGACCATCTGGCGTATTACCGGTTTTCTTACCGTATACCACGTTTGAGGTGATCGTTAGGATAGACTGAGTCGGAACCGCATCACGGTAAGTTCTCAGTGAGCGGATTTTGTTCATGAAGCGTTCAACCAGGTCACAGGCAATCGCATCAACACGCTCATCGTTGTTACCAAACGCTGGGTATTCACCTTCGATATCAAAGTCGATAGCAATACCGTCTTCGTCACGAACTGGCTTCACTTTTGCGTACTTGATTGCGGCCAATGAGTCAGCAGCAACCGATAGACCCGCAATACCACAGGCCATGGTGCGATAAACATCACGATCGTGGAAAGCCATCAATGCCGCTTCATAGCTGTACTTGTCATGCATGAAGTGGATGCTGTTCAGCGCAGTCACGTACTGTTTCGCTAACCAATCCATCAGGTGATCCATGCGGTCCATGACTTTGTCATAGTCTAGCACTTCGTCAGTCATCGCTGGATGCTCTGGTGCAACTTGGATTTTCAGCTTCTCGTCAATACCACCGTTGATGGTATAAAGGAGCGTTTTAGCCAAGTTGGCACGGGCGCCAAAGAACTGCATTTGCTTACCAACGATCATCGGTGATACGCAACAAGCGATCGCGTAGTCGTCAGATTCAAAGTCAGTGCGCATCAGATCGTCGTTCTCGTACTGGATAGACGAGGTATCGATAGACACTTTGGCACAGAACTTTTTGAAGCCTTCAGGCAGTTGCTCAGACCAAAGCACTGTGATGTTTGGCTCTGGGCTTGGGCCCATGGTGTAAAGGCTGTTTAGGAAACGGAAGCTGGTGCGAGAGACCAGAGTACGTCCGTCTAGGCCCATACCGGCAACAGATTCGGTGGCCCAAATTGGGTCGCCAGAGAAGAGATCATCATACTCAGGCGTACGCAGGAAGCGTACCATACGCAGTTTCATGACGAAGTGGTCAATCAGCTCTTGCGCTTGTTCTTCTGTGAGTTTACCGGCTTCAACATCACGCTGTAGGTAGATATCAAGGAAGGTAGACGTACGACCGAGCGACATTGCCGCGCCGTTTTGTGTTTTAACCGCACCCAGGTAACCGAAATAGGTCCACTGAATCGCTTCTTTTGCGTTTTCTGCTGGGCGAGAAATATCACAGCCGTAAGACGCTGCCATTTTTTTCAATTGGCCCAACGCGCGGTGTTGCTCTGCAATTTCTTCACGCAGTTGCATGGTCATTTGCAGATCTTCGCCGCTTTCAAATTTCTCTTGTAGAGAATCGAATTGCGCTTTTTTGTCCGCCATCAGGAAGTCGATGCCGTATAAAGCAACGCGACGGTAGTCACCGATGATACGGCCACGGCCATAAGCATCAGGTAGACCTGTCAAAATGCCTGACTTACGACACTTGAGGATGTCAGGGGTGTAAATATCGAAAACCCCTTGGTTGTGAGTCTTACGATGTTCGGTGAAGGTTTTCTTTACTTGCGGATCCAGTTCGCGGCCGTATGCGTCACACGAACTTTGAACCATACGGATACCGCCATTAGGCAGCATAGCGCGTTTTAGCGGTGCGTCGGTCTGTAGACCAACAATCTGCTCCAGATCTTTCTCAATGTAGCCGGCATCATGAGAGGTCAGGGTAGAAACCACAGACGTATCAAAATCAACCGGGGCATGCGTCGCGTTTTCTTGCTTGATGCCTTCCATCACGCGCGCCCACAGTTGGCGAGTCGCGTCAGTTGGCTCAGACACTAGGAATGATTCGTCACCCTCATAAGGGGTATAGTTTTTTTGGATGAAGTCGCGAACGTCAACGGCTTTGCTCCAGTTACCTTCAACAAATCCTTCCCATGCATTGGAATTGTGCTCAGACATGTTGCACCTACCTGTTCTCTTTTCAAAAAGACATGTGTTGGGACCAAGGCCAGTCATAGTGTTGTGTCAGTATGGCTGACGCTGTGACCCATCGATTTATCCGGATGCCCCGCCCGAAAGCGGGGCCGTGTTATTACAATAAAGGTGGAATGCCGGGAATCATTCCGACTGCCAACATAGCAGCCACACAAATGATCACTGTGGCGGTTGGAATCACCAGACGATCGATGGTCGATAGCGTACCAGGACGCTCTTTATCGCCGATAAGACCGTTGTTGTCCAAGAGCATAGTGACTGCCCAACCAAAGACTGGGTTAACAGCCATGGAGGCGAAAATACAAATACCGGCTGATTGGCTAGACTTCGCGTCTTTAACCATTTGCATCCCTGCTTCAAGAAGCGGCAGGAACACACCTGATAATAGTGCAATGGTCATCACCGGTGGCCAGGTTGCTACATCCATTGGATAACCGATCAACGCAACCGCAATACATAACAGACCTAGGACAATGGCCCCGCCAGGAATCGGGCGACGAGCAATCGCTGCAGGAATCATATAAGTGCCCCATGAGGATGTGATATTACCCCCACCGACTGATGCCCCAACGATTTGGCGGATAGAACACCCTGTCATGGTGTCATCCACGTCCATCAATACCTTTTCGGCCTTTTTCGGGTAATTAAGTTCCTGGAAAATACGGTGACCAAGAAAGTCTGGCGACCACATCGCTACCGCGAGCAGAGCAAATGGTAGTGACGCAAGAAAGTGCGATAGGGTTGGTAAGCCCATTTGCCAACCTTGCTCGGTTGATCCCCACCAGTAAACCGGGTTTAGGTTTGGCACACCCGGTTGTGTCACAAACTCTAGTGATGAGCCGGCACCTAATGCGGTAGCAATCAATCCACCGGTAACGGCACAGACAGGAATCGCTAACCAGCGTTTACCAATGCGAGCTAAAAAGGCATAAATCACAATGGATACGGCCAGAATGACAATGGATATATAGCCCATATCAATGGCAGCACCCCAGGCTAGCAGGCTCTCAATTTGACCTTTTGCCCCGCCAAAGCCCAAGAAAATCAGCAAGCCACCCGCTACCCCTTGGCTGGTTAGGTTCACTAATTTAGACCCGCCTTTGACATAACTGAGTATCAAGCCAAAGGCACCGATTAGGATCCCCAAGGCGAGAGGATGTGCGCCGGCGAGCGCGATGGTCCCGACAAGCGGGATCATTGGCCCATGGTTACCGGCCAGGTTAGCGCGTGGATTGATAAATCCGCATAAAAGGACACAAAAAAGGAGTGCGGGGATAAGCATTTCAACCCGCGCGACCTCAACAGCAAACGCTTTACCTAAAGTCACATGATCCCACGCGGCGGTTAGCCCCTCAGCCCATGACATCATCACTGCAGAATACATAGCGATAATGCCGATGGTACCGGCCAGCGCGGGAACAAGATCCTCAATTTCAAAACGGAAGTCACGGCCAGGCAGGTTCAAGCCCCAACGGCGCGGACGCATAATTTGTAGTTCGTGATTCAGGTAGTCAGCCCGGGAGGCAAATGAAGAAGCCGGCTTGTGCTTCTTTTGATATTCGCTCTTTTCATCGTGACTCACACTGCGGTCTTGAGCATGTGTTGCCATAATTTCCTCGTCTACAGAAAGCAAAAGCTTTCGAAACAGCGACTTAGCCAGTCTTGGTTTATTTTTAACGCTGGCCTTGTGGCCGTGTTCTGTTTCGTTATCAGCATGCTAACAACAGGGTGATTCCCGAATGTTGACTTAGATCATTACCGTGTAATTTTTTTACGTGCTACGCCGGTGTTTACCGAGATTCTAGACCCATTATCGCGTTCACAATCCGACTAAAGTCGCTATTTTGTAATTTAATTACYAATAAGGGCGGCAAATATGTGCCACAAAACAGCAAGATAACGGCGTTATTGTGTGGCGTTTCGTCGGGTTTGTTGTGAGCGCATGTTAACAAATAAAGACAGCAAACGTTTGTTCGCTGTAGTGAATAAAAAAGATAGGTTATAGTCGAGGTGTTGTCTTCTAAAAATGGATTTTCATGTTGCGATGCTTATGTTTGTTTCCCGTTGAGTCTCGAATGCTTGTTTCTGTTAGTCGTCGACTTGCAATGATGCTTCTGTTTTTACTGTCATTCGCGACGGCGCAGGCGGCAGAAATAGCGGACGTAAGTGCCTCTATCGAGCGTGGAAATTATCAGCAAGCTCTGAAGTTGTCAGCGGCGTTACTGGCGCAGCAAGGCGATCAAAAGCTTGTGTCACCTCAGCGCGCCGAACTCTGGCGCTTACAGGGCATCAGCTATCTCTATCTTAATCAGCGTGCCGAAGCTTATCGTGCCTATCAAAACGCGTTAGCTTTGAACTCACTGTCAGAAGCCAGCGAAGCGGATGCACTTGCTGCCGTGATCCGTTTGGCCTATCGGGTCAAGCAATATGATGAGGTGTTAAATTATGCGCGCCAACTCAGTGAGCACCATCATTTATCCCCCTCTTCAGGCCGTCTTGCGATGCAGGCTGCTTATTCTTTGTCGCGATTTGATGTGGCGATTGATTATGCCAACCAGCTTCAAGAACTCGACGCACTTGATGCCTTTGTATTGCAAACAAAGGCGCTGAGTGAAATGGCGTTGTCGCGTTATGGTGCCGCGGCGGCGACGTTTGATCAGTTCGTGAATGCGGCTGATGTGGCGCCCAAGTGGCTCGAGCAAGCCGCGCGTGCGCATGTTAAAGCGGGGACGCATCGCACTGCTCGGCAATATTTAGCAAGGGCCAGGGCGGATATTGCGCTATACCGAGCGATTGCTGTTTCTCGACTTGATTCCAACGAGGCTGAGCAGGCGTTATTGTACTGGCAGCAGGGGCTACAGCAGCTTGACCGTGTAGCAACGCGTGATGAGCAGTTATTTATGGTGCAATGTCTGATCAAAAATAACCAGCGTGTAGCGGCTCTGAATCGAATTAGTGAAGTGAATTTAACCCAGCCGGATAAACAGACGTTGAAGTTGCAGGTAATGCTGGCTTATCAATTAGGCCATTGGAAAGAGGTCATTGATACGGCGCAAGTGGCACTGTCTTATGGGTTGAAAGACGATAAGATGCTTTGGCAGTGGCTGGCCATTAGTGCGATTAAAGCGGGCGACTACACGCTTGCTGACTATGCGCTTGACCAATGGCAAAGCAAGGATCCGTCTGAGCTTGTCGATCGCTGGCGAGACACGCTTGAACTGCTTAAAGCAAAACGTGCAACACGGCGTGACAGTCGCACCTCGTAATCCGATCTAGCAGATGTCTATTATTGAGTACAATACTGTCTTCTAATAGAAAAGAAACGCCTTTTTGTTCACAGTTTTGTCACCTGTGTTTTGTCGCAAAAATAAAATCAATTGCATCTTTATCCTCTTTTATCCTCCTTTTTATTTTGTCTTTATCAATCAAAACAATCTTTTTTCTTGCGTTTGCCTCTACACTTATTGTGGTTGAGGACTCAGGCATCGCGGGTAGTCGCCCAGATACTGAGTGTTCATTTTTTCAGCATTAAATATTGTATTTGACTTTTTATGCAGTAATAG
>NZ_MUFJ01000035.1:0-36084 GCF_001996245.1 Salinivibrio sp. MA607
GTAAGCGGGTATTTCTACCCGCCTGGTGATTGAATGGGCGCTTTGTTATAGGGCAATAGATCGCTGACATCACAGCCCTCTTCTCTCTGAGGTAGCTCTGTCAGTACATGACGCAGGTAGGCATAGGGCTCCACACCGTTGGCACGACAGGTCAGCATGATACTGAACCAGACGGCGCTGGCATTCGCCCCGCTTTGGGTGTCCGCGAACAACCAAGCCTTCCGCCCGGTCGCCACCGGACGGATTTCCCGCTCGACCTGATTGTTGTCTATCGGGTAGCCGCCGTCTTCGACATACTTCTCCAGGTAACGCCATTGTTTCAGCGTATAGCTGACCGCTTTTCCCATCGGGCTGTTCGGTAACAGCCTGGCGGCGGCTTTATCCAGCCACTCATGGAAGGCGTTCAAAATCGGAATGCTGTCTTGCTGCCTCATCGCATGCCTGTCTGCTGGCAACAAGGATTTTGCCTTTTTCTCCACAGCATACAACTTCTGGATATAACTCAAGGCCTGTTTGGCCTGTCCTCCCTTCTTCGGGCTCAGGTCGAGGGCATCTTTGAACTTGCGCCGAGCATGCGCCCAGCATCCGAGGTGGGTCACGTTTTCTAGCATCCGCCAGGCTGAGTAGCCGTCGGTCATGACCGTGCCCTGGTAACCATTGAGGAAGGCCTTGGGGTAAGTGTGCCCCCGGCCTGGTTGGTAGTCGAACAGCACCACCGGCGTCGTGCTTTGCGCCGGGCTGGTGTAGGCCCAGAGATAGGATTGGCTCTGGGCTGACTTGTCTGGCTCCTTCAGCACCTGAAGCGTCGTTTCGTCACCGTGGATAACCGACTCTCCGAGCAAACTTTCCTGCATAGCGAGGTACAGCGGCGACAGCCGCTCAGCCGTTTTAATCATCCAGCTTGCCAGGGTGGTGCGCTGGAGCTCGACGCCGACCCGGGCCAGCTCTTTTTCGATGCGGTATAACGGTAGGCCGTCGGCATACTTGCTCACCGCAACGGTGGCCAGGGTCCCGGCAGTGGCGATACTGCCGGGCAGCGGCTGGCGGGGCATGGCAGCGGTGATAATTTTGCTACCTTCGCCGTGGTTTTCGCAGTGGCGGCAAGCGTATTTTTTGCGCTCGTGGCGCAGTACTTTAACTTGCTTAGGGATAATGTCGAGCTGCTCGGACGATTCAACACCCACGGCGTGCAGCTGACCCTGGCAGCAGGGGCAGGTCTTTTCATCGTCAGCTAAATCGTACTCTATCACCTCACGGGGTAAGTCCGGGTTGATGGGCTTGCGGCCCCGTTTGCGGGTGTAGGTCACGGTTTCCATTTCCGGCTCGTCATCGGATGGTCCGATGTCGACCAGGGTTTCCGCTTCGTTGAACAAGCAGCCTTGAGCGGGGAACTTCTCACTTTGCGGCAGGTACTTTTTGGCCTGGGCTAGCCGGAACTGCTCCCACATTGCAGCAATGCGAGCTTCGTATTGTTGGCTGATATTTTGAACCAGGCCGTCGATGTAGGTCTGGATTTCCGGGGTGATGCCCGAGGGCTTTTCAAGTTCCTTTTGCATACAGAAAGTATAGTAAAAACAGCCGCTTTTGCCACTTTTACTGGCACTTTTTTATGATATTTTAAGCCCGTTTATCGCTTGGTGTGCCACGGCATCCTGCCAGTTCAGCCCGTCCAGCAGCCAGCGCAGTTGCCTGGCCGTGATTTCCATCGCGACCGTATCTTTCGGGTGCTTCGGCCATTTGAACGTGCCGCTTTCCAGCCGGCGATAATGGAGCCAGAAGCCGTTGGTGTCCCACTGTAGGATTTTCAGCTTGTCCCGGCGGCGGTTGCAGAACACGAACCAGTGGGGCCCGACCGGATCGAGCGCCAGTACGTCTTCGACCAATAAGCCTAGTGTATTGATGGATTTGCGCATGTCGGTGCTCCCGGTGGCCAGGTACACATTGCCACTTGGTGTCGGGATCATGGCAGGCACTTCATCACTTGCGGTAACAGCGCGATGGCCGAGGCGTCATGGACGGAGACCCGGTAGCCGCCGGGGGTTTCGACCACCAACGTCATCGGCGATGAAGACATTGACACGGGAACAATGACGCTCTCGGGCTCGGTGGATGATGTTGTGAGCTTTTTCTGCCAGTAATAGAACTGCGACTGGGCAATTTGGTGCTGTTCGCACCAGGCGGCGATGGTGAGTTGGCTGTCTTTTTGATGCTGCAGGCGCTCCTGCCAGAGTGTCATCTTGTCTTCGCGTGTCATGATATCGCTCCGATAGTGAAGGAGCTATATCAATATCAGGTCATCGTGGTTATGTGAATGTGGGGAGAAATGGCCGCTTACNTAGAACTGCGACTGGGCAATTTGGTGCTGTTCGCACCAGGCGGCGATGGTGAGTTGGCTGTCTTTTTGATGCTGCAGGCGCTCCTGCCAGAGTGTCATCTTGTCTTCGCGTGTCATGATATCGCTCCGATAGTGAAGGAGCTATATCAATATCAGGTCATCGTGGTTATGTGAATGTGGGGAGAAATGGCCGCTTACGTTATTCAGACGTCGGTCACATCCAGTTTTTTTTGGGGAAGGGTTACAACATAACCATAAAAAATGCCAGTCAGAAAACTGACTGGCATTGTTGTTAGTTGGCAAAGCTTAATTCGCTATCTAGCGAGTCTTATTCCCACTCAATCGTCGCTGGGGGTTTGCCGGAGACGTCGTAAACTACGCGGGAGATGCCGTCGACTTCGTTGATGATGCGGTTCGACACTTTGCCAAGGAAATCGTATGGCAGGTGTGCCCAGTGCGCGGTCATAAAGTCGATGGTTTCGACGGCACGCAGGGCGATGATCCAATCGTATTTACGGCCATCGCCCATCACGCCCACCGAGCGAACCGGTAAGAACACGGCGAAGGCTTGCGAGACTTTCTCGTAGAGATCGGCGTTGCGTAGCTCTTCAATAAAGATCGCATCGGCGCGACGAAGCAGATCGCAGTATTCTTTTTGGATTTCGCCCAGCACGCGCACACCTAAGCCTGGCCCTGGGAAGGGGTGGCGGAACAGCATGTGATATGGCAAGCCCAGCTCAAGACCGATTTTACGGACTTCGTCTTTGAACAGCTCTTTGAGTGGCTCAACCAGACCCATTTCCATCTCTTCCGGTAAGCCACCGACGTTGTGGTGTGATTTGATCACATGCGCTTTACCGGTTTTCGAAGCCGCCGATTCGATCACGTCTGGGTAGATGGTGCCTTGCGCCAGCCATTTAGCATTGTCCATTTTACTCGCTTGCTCGTCGAACACTTCGACAAACACCCGGCCAATGATTTTACGCTTCGCTTCGGGATCGGCTTCACCTTTCAAGGCATTAAGGAAGCGGTCTTCCGCATTGACATGAATAATGTTCAACCCAAAGTGATCGCCGAACATTTCCAGCACTTGCTCACCTTCGTTAAGGCGCAGCAGGCCGTTATCAACGAACACACACGTGAGCTTATCGCCAATCGCACGGTGAACCAGCATAGCCACTACAGAAGAATCGACGCCGCCAGACAAGCCAAGGATCACCTCGTCATCCCCCACTTGCTCACGAATACGCTCAATCGCATCGTCAATAATGGTTGCCGGTGTCCACAAACGCTCGCACTGGCAGATTTGCATCACAAACTGCTCAAGCATCCGTTTGCCTTGGCGCGTGTGCGTCACTTCTGGGTGAAACTGAACACCATAAAAACGTTTATCTTCGTTGGCCATTGCTGCAAACGGACAGGTATCTGTTTCAGCGATTTTGACAAAATCTTCCGGAATCGCGACCACTTTATCGCCGTGGCTCATCCACACATCTAAAAGTGGGTGACCATCATCGGCAATAGCATCTTCAATGCCATCAAACAGTGCGCTCTGGCCAACGCGTTTTACTTGCGCGTAGCCAAACTCGCGATGCTCAGAGCCCGCAACCTTACCACCAAGCTGCTCAGCCATGGTCTGCATGCCATAGCATACGCCCAACACAGGCACGCCTGCGTCAAAGACATATTGCGGTGCACGTGGCGAGTTGGCTTCTGCCACGCTCTCTGGGCCACCGGATAGGATGATGCCGTTGGGAGCAAAGTCACGAATGTCTTGCTCATCGACATCCCAGCTCCAAAGCTCACAATACACACCAATTTCACGGACACGGCGCGCAATCAACTGGGTGTACTGGGAGCCAAAATCAAGGATCAAAATACGTTGAGCATGAATGTTCTGGGTCATTATCTGGCTTTCTCAATTAAGTGGAACAAAGGGGAGCTGTGCTCCCCTCTCAAATGCATCGCGGTAGTGATGTCTTTAGCCGAGGCGATAGTTCGGCGCTTCTTTAGTAATGGTGACATCATGCGCGTGTGATTCTTTCATGCCCGCGCCGGTCACGCGAACAAACTGCGCGTTAGTGCGCATCTCTTCTATGGTGGCAGAGCCCGTTAAGCCCATGCTTGAACGCAACCCGCCCATTTGTTGGTGGATGATCTCTTTCATCATGCCTTTGTAATCAACGCGCCCTTCTATGCCTTCAGGCACCAACTTATCGGCGGCGTTATCGCTTTGGAAGTAACGATCAGATGAGCCTTTTGACATGGCGCCCACTGAGCCCATACCGCGATAAGATTTGTACGCACGGCCTTGGTAAAGCTCGACTTCACCCGGAGACTCTTCGGTACCGGCGAGCATTGAGCCCACCATCACACAGGATGCGCCGGCAGCAATGGCTTTACACAAGTCACCCGAGAAACGAATACCGCCATCGGCAATTACCGGAATACCATACTCTTGCGCGACGGCAGCGGCATCACTGATCGCGGTAATTTGCGGCACACCCACGCCAGTGACGATACGCGTGGTACAAATAGAGCCTGGGCCAATACCGACTTTTACGGCATCCACACCCGCGTCAATCAAGGCACGTGCGCCCTCGGCAGTGGCAACGTTACCGCCCACAATTTGTAAGTGCGGGTACGAGGCTCTGGCATCACGAATACGTTGTAGGACGCCCTCAGAGTGGCCGTGTGATGAGTCAATAAGTAACACATCGATTCCCGCTTCCACCAAGGCCGCGATACGCTCTTCATTGCCCGCCCCTGCGCCGACGGCACCACCGACACGCAAACGACCTTGTTCGTCTTTACAGGCGTTAGGCTTGCTTTCCGCTTTCTGGAAATCTTTGGCGGTGATCATGCCGCTAAGGTGATGGTCTTGGTTGACGACCAGAATTTTTTCGACGCGATGCTGCTGCATCAACTGTTGCACTTGCTCACGCTCAGCGCCCTCACGCACGGTGGCGAGACGAGACTGAGGGGTCATCACATCTTCAACACGTTTGCTAAGATCTGATACAAAACGCACGTCGCGTCCTGTAATAATGCCAACTAGCTCTTTTTGTTTATTCACCACTGGATAACCGGCAAAGCCATTGCGTTCGGTCAAGGCTTTGACATCGGCAATGGTCATCTCAGGCGTCACCGTAACCGGGTTAGACACCATGCCCGCTTCATAGATTTTCACCAAGCGCACTTGCTCGGCTTGCTGCTCGATGGTCATATTTTTATGGATAAAGCCAAGGCCGCCTTCTTGTGCCAATGCGATGGCCAAACGGGCTTCGGTCACTGTATCCATTGCTGCAGAGAGCACAGGGATGTTCAGGCTAATTGAACGGGTCAATTGGGTCCGCAGATCCGCATGGTTAGGGAGTACATTTGAGTGGGCAGGGACGAGGAGTACATCGTCAAAGGTTAACGCTTCTTTCGCGATTCTCAGCATTGCAATATCTCACACTAAAAGTTGTGAAGGGGAACAAAATATTGCCGCAGAATTATACGTGCAGCGCAAACGTTTGGCTATCGATTTTTACTAAGAATAGCGATTGATTGCCCAAGACAGATTTAGTCGGTTGATTTATCAACGGATACATTGTTCATTTTTTCGCAATCGATTGCTTTGATCGCCTGGCTATCGTCATGCTGAGTCAGTTGGCATCCCAGTATACGGCAGGTAGTATGCGATCAGGTTTATCAAAAGGATCAGCGATTGTGACCGCGAGTAATCAACATATTTTGTCCGTTTCCCGCCTCAATGCGGAGGTGCGTCTTTGCTTAGAAAAAAACATTGGCATTGTCTGGCTAACGGGCGAACTCTCCAATTTTACCGCGGCAACGTCTGGCCATTGGTATTTGTCACTCAAAGACAACCAAAGCCAAGTGAAGTGTGCCATGTTTCGTGGTAACAATCGTCGCGTGACCTTTAAACCCAAAAATGGGGATCAAGTCCTGGTGCGCGCGCGTGTGTCTATGTACGAGCCTCGAGGCGACTATCAGCTAATCTTAGAAAGCATGCAGCCCGAAGGCGATGGACGACTGCAGCAGGCGTTTGAGCAACGTAAACAAGCGTTAGCCGCAGAAGGGTTATTCGCACAAACCGCCAAGCAAACTTTGCCCGACCAACCAAAGCGCGTTGGCATAATCACCTCCAAAACCGGCGCTGCCTTGCATGATATTCTGAATGTGCTTAAAAGACGGGACCCTAGCCTGCCGGTGGTGATTTATCCGACCCTGGTGCAAGGGCAAGATGCGGCAGTATCGATAGCGCAAGCGATCGGGCGCGCCAATAGCCGTCATGAGTGTGACGTACTGATTGTTGGTCGTGGCGGTGGGTCACTCGAGGATTTATGGTGCTTTAATGAAGAAATCGTCGCCCGTACTATCGCCGCGAGTCAGATCCCCATCGTCAGTGCCGTAGGCCATGAAGTGGATGTGACCATTGCTGACTTTGTTGCCGATGTTCGCGCCCCCACCCCATCAGCTGCCGCAGAGCTTGTTAGCCGTGATCTGAGTTATCGCTTGCAGCAATATCAGCAGCGCGAGCAAGCGCTTAAAAACGCGATCGGCACGCTACTTTATCGCCAGCAACGGGCACTGACGCAACACGAACACCGTTTGTCTCACCAACACCCCCGTCGTCGTCTGCAACAGCAAAGTCAGCATATTGATGAGCTGCAAAGGCGCATTCACCAAGGACTGACGAAACAGCTTTCACGATATAACCACCAGCTTAATGCCCTGGATAGCCGGTTACAACGCGTGACGCCTGAGCATCGTATTCATCAACATCAGGCTCAATTGGCACAGCACCATCAACGCCTCGTCCACGCGATGAACTCGCAATTGTCACACGCGCAGCAGCGACTTTTGACCTTGGTGGCGACCTTGGATGCCGTCAGTCCATTAGCGACGCTCTCTCGTGGCTATTCGATTAGCCGTGACAGTGATGGGCGAATTATTAATAACATCAATCAACTGCATGAAGGCGATATCCTGCGCACCCAGCTCAGTAACGGCGAGATCACCAGCGTGGTACAACAGCGTCATCCAAGTCAGTCGGCTGATTAAACTCTGTACAATACACATCT
The DNA here is from genome assembly GCF_001996245.1 of Salinivibrio sp. MA607. Lineage (NCBI taxonomy): Bacteria > Pseudomonadati > Pseudomonadota > Gammaproteobacteria > Vibrionales > Vibrionaceae > Salinivibrio > Salinivibrio sp. MA607. The sequence continues at coordinate 7,426 of NZ_MUFJ01000035.1, forward strand.
AACCGATCAGTAAGCGATCGAGCGATCTTGGGGTTAATTCCCCTTGATCAGCTTCCTACCCTGAAAAGAATATTTATCAATACACTTCCCGAAAGCATAAGTTACATGTTCTGCATTTGGATTTTTATCGATATAAAACACTAAAAAATAGCGTTGTAAATTAAAGATCCAGCATAAATGAAATGAGAGTGACGTGAAGGGGTGATGCAATTATCGCCGCTCAAAACCTGCCCAGTCACGCGATAAGCTAAGATCCACGACATCACAGACGACGTGGCTTTAATGTGATTATGATCACGAATGATAAATTCACGATCCAGGTTTGGATCGTTAAAAGTAGGCGGGATCAAAAAAGCCCAGCATCAAGGCTGGGCTTTCGTTTACTTCTTATTGCGGTTTTTAACCATGTCCATCAAGCGTTTGCGTTGACGTGACTGAGATAACGTCAGCTTTTCTTTTTTACCCTCATACGGGTTTTCACTGTTCTGGAACTGAATCTTTATCGGTGTGCCCATAATGTCTAAGGTTCGACGATAATAATTCATCAGATAGCGCTTATAGGAGTCTGGCAACTCACTCACCAAGTTACCATGGACGACCACAATGGGTGGGTTATATCCACCGGCGTGTGCATATTTTAGCTTCACTCGGCGGCCACGTATCATTGGAGGCTGATGGTCATCTTGCGCCATTTTCAAAATACGGGTTAGCATCGCGGTTCCGACACGTTTGGTCGCCGACTGATAGGCTTCTTGAATGGACTCAAACAAGTGACCGACACCGGTACCATGCAACGCAGAAATAAAGTGAACGCGTGCAAAGTCGACAAAACCAAGGCGACGATCCAGCTCGGATTTCACCCGCGTTTTAATCTCGCTATCTAAGCCATCCCACTTGTTAACCGCCAACACGATCGAACGGCCCGCATTCAAGGCAAACCCTAGCAAGCTCAAGTCTTGATCAGATATATTTTCTCGAGCATCAATCACTAGCAGCACGACGTTCGCGTCTTCGATAGCCTTAAGTGTTTGAATAACAGAAAATTTTTCAACTTTTTCACTGACATGTTTACGACGACGTATACCGGCCGTATCAATCATCACGTACTCGCGTCCATCGCGCTCCATCGGGATATAAATGGAGTCTCGTGTGGTCCCCGGCATATCGTAAACGACGACTCGTTCTTCACCGAGCATGCGATTGGTCAAGGTCGATTTACCCACATTGGGGCGACCTATAATACCAATTTTAATCGGCAGTGATTGAAGGTAGGCGTACTCATTTTCTGCCTGCTCTTCTGTGTTCACGGTCGGGTTGTCTTGATCATCGATGTCATCTTGCTCATCGGTCAGGTCAACCAGACCTGTCTCTTCCTGCGCTTGCTGTAGCGCTTGTTCGGCAAAGGGCGTTAGAGCACGATTAATCAATCCGCTGACCCCACGACCGTGTGCGGCAGCAATTTGATACATGTTGTCCATGCCTAATTGCCAAAAGTCTGCGGTTGCGGTATCTGGGTCAATACCGTCTACTTTGTTGACGACCAAAAAGCTAGTTTTTTCGCGGACACGGATATGTTGAGCAATATCCCGATCAGCAGGTGTTAATCCTGCACGCCCGTCCACCATAAATAACACCACGTCGGCTTCTTCAATCGCAGCAAGCGATTGTTCGGCCATTTTGGTTTCTACACCCTCTTCTGTACCATCAATCCCGCCGGTGTCGATCACGATAAATTCGTGCTCATCCAGCAATGCCTTGCCGTATTTTCGATCCCTGGTCAGTCCCGGAAAATCCGCTACTAATGCATCGCGCGTGCGGGTAAGACGGTTAAAGAGCGTCGATTTTCCCACATTCGGGCGCCCTACTAGGGCTATAACAGGAATCATGTAGACCTCTTAATTTTCATTCTCTTATCAATAAACAAGGCTCCCAACTGTCTATACAGCCAGGAGCCTAAATATAAAACTGGGTGGCTGATACTAGTCGATAGCCAGCTTTCTCAATTGGCCATCGCGTGTTATCACGATATAGCCATTATCGGTTTGCACGGGCGCCACCGCAATACCCTCGCCTTCAAGCGATTGCTGGGCAACAAAATCCCCAGTTTCTGGATCGAGCCAATGCAAGTACCCTTGGCTATCTCCAACCACAAGATAGCCATCACTTACCGCAGGCGCAGTTAATATGCGGTACGCTAACTCACTGTTGCGCCATTTCTCTAAACCATTACGTGCATCTAATGCGACAATATTGTCTTTATCATCAATTAAATAAAGGCTATTACCCGCCGCAATAAAATCGTTGGCCGATGAAAAATCACGCTTCCATGCTGCTTTTCCCGAGCGTAAATCAATCGACACTAACTGCCCATTATAGCCCACGGCATACAAACGGTCGCCATCAATCACAGGGGTCGCATCCACATCAACAAGACGATCAATTTCGGTCGCCCCTTTGGGTGTCGAAATCGGAATTTGCCAAATAGAGCGACCCGTTTCGATCATTGCGGCGCCAAGACGACCATTCGCCATCCCCCAGAATACACCGCCTGAGACGGTTACGGGGGCACTCTCGCCGCGCAAACTTAGATTAGGGACATCATTGGCGTTACTCCACTGAGGCTCACCCGATTCCGCATCAAGCGCAACCAACTCACCGCGGCTGGTATTAACGATCACCATACCAGCATCGACCAAAGGCTTGGCCAGGATTTCACCGTTCACATTTTGCTGCCAAAGGCGCTCGCCCGTTTCAGCATCCAAGGCATACAGTTCGCCGGTTTCTCCGCCAACATACACTTTACCGTAGGATGCACTCAGCCCACCAGATAACAACGCTGGCGTCTCAGTTTGCACCGACTGCTGCCAAATACGCTCGCCACTTTCAAGATCAAACGCAGCCACTTCTCCCTGGCGGTCAGCGGCGAATACCTTATCGTACGCGACCGTCGGTTGAAGGGCCGAATAATATTGCCCGACACCATCACCGACTTGGGCTTGCCAAATCTGTGATGATGCAATTTTATCCGTTACAGTGGGTAATGGTGCCATTTGCACAACATCTTCTTCACCCGCACAACCGGTCAGTATCGCCAAAGTCGTGGCCACAGCGGCTATGCGCCATAATCCTTTTTTCATACCACGCCCTTATTGACTGAGGTTATCAAGCTTCATCGTGACGGTTGGACTCGCTCCTGCCTCAAGCGAGGCGGTATAGGCATCACGAGCGGCCTCACTGTCCCCTTGGCGAAGCAAAATATCACCGCGAATTTCCTGTACTTTGGCTGTCCAACTTGACGCGGTCACTTTATCCAGTTCACTCAGTGCCGCGTCATACTGACCCAGCTCCGCGTTCACACGCGCTAAACGCGTGGTTACCAACCCATAGAGCGCATCATCATTTACCGCTTGCTGGGCCGTTTGCAGCTGTTTACGTGCACTGTCTAGCTCTCCCTGTTCAACCTGTTTCTTTGCCAGGTTAAGTGCCGCCAGCGCTTGATAACCTTCATGCCCCTCGAGCTGGCTCAGTGCCGTGCCATCACCGCTCTCGATACTGTTCAAAGTTTGTTCGTATTGTTGAGAGGCTTGTTCCTTACTTTCGACCTGTTGCGACTGGAAATAACGCCAGCCGTACAACGCACCTAAGCCGACAACAGCGCCGATTACAACCGCTTTCCCGTTATCTCGCCACCACTTTTTAATGGCTTCAACTTGCTGCTCTTCTGTGGTGTAGACGTCCACGATCTGTCCTCTCTAAATCAATGCTTTTAATGTCGCAGCGATCTGATCCTGCTTCAGAGTTTGTTGCTCGCCGCCTTTTAAATCTTTTAGCGCTACCGTTTGATTAGCGACTTCGTCTTCGCCCAAAACCAATGCGACGGATGCGCCGACTTTGTCTGCACGTTTAAATTGCTTTTTAAAACTGCCACCACCAAAGTGCGACATAACGCGTAACCCCGGCACTTGCTCACGCAGGTTTTCGGCTAGTTTCATCCCAGCGGCTAAGGCGCCCTCGCCTGCCGTCACCATGTATACATCCACCACTGGGCGGATATCATCTTGGCTCAGGTTTTCGAGCATCAAGACTAAGCGCTCAAGGCCCATTGCAAACCCGACCGCCGGTGTTGCCTTACCACCGAGTTGTTCAACCAAACCATCGTAGCGGCCGCCGCCACACACCGTGCCCTGCGCGCCTAAGCTATCGGTAATCCACTCAAAGACCGTGCGGTTGTAATAATCAAGTCCACGTACTAGACGGTGATTCACTTGGTATTCGATACCTGCCGCGTCCAAGAGTTCACACAATCCAGCAAAATGTTGTTTTGACTCGTCATCCAGATAATCACTGAGCTTTGGCGCGTCAACAAGAATCGCCTGAATATCCGCGTTTTTGGTATCTAATACACGTAGCGGATTGGTCTGCATGCGACGTTTACTGTCCTCATCCAACACCGATTCGTGCTGCATCAGAAAAGCAACCAGTGCTTGGCGATAATCCGCACGCGCTTGCGGCGAACCAATGGAGTTAAGTTCTAAACGTACGTGCTCAGCAATCCCCAGCTCACGCCACATCCGGGCCGTCATCATGATCAATTCGGCATCAACGTCAGGGCCATTCAAGCCAAATACTTCCACCCCAAATTGATGAAATTGACGATAGCGGCCTTTTTGTGGACGTTCATGACGGAACATTGGCCCGGTATACCACAAACGGTGTTCCTGGTTATAGAGTAAGCCGTTTTCGATCCCTGCGCGGACACAACCCGCCGTGCCTTCAGGTCGTAGCGTTAGGCTGTCACCGTTTCGATCATCAAAGGTGTACATTTCTTTTTCGACAACGTCGGTCACTTCACCAATCGCACGGCTAAACAGATGTGTTGCTTCGACGATAGGCATACGTACTTCACTGTAGCCATAGGCACTGACGACCTGTTTAATCGTATTTTCGAGCTTCTGCCACAAAGGAGATTGAGAAGGGAGGCAGTCATTCATGCCTCGGATTGCTTGAATTGTTTTAGCCACGTTAACTTCCGTTACCGATATCATATATAAAAGGGGAAAAGGCAGCCTGATGGCTTAGCCTTCTTGATCGATTTGAGACACCTTGATGCGGTTGCGCTCATCCATCATCGCCGCTTTGGCGCGGATTTTTGCTTCTAACTCATCCACCAAGTTGTCATTGGTAAAGCGCTCTTTTTGACGTTTGCCGTCGAGATAATAAGCACTGCGCTTGTTGCCACCAGCAAGGCCAAGATGTGACGCTTCGGCTTCGCCTGGGCCATTGACAACGCAACCAATGATTGAAACGTCCATTGGCGTCAGAATATCTTCTACGCGCTGTTCAAGCGCATTCACGGTGCCGATGACGTCAAATTCCTGACGAGAGCAGCTTGGGCAGGCGATAAAATTCACCCCGCGTGAGCGAATTCGGAGGGATTTAAGAATATCAAACCCAACTTTAATTTCTTCAACAGGATCAGCCGCTAACGACACACGCAACGTATCGCCAATACCTTCAGCGAGTAACATGCCTAGCCCAACCGATGATTTTACCGCCCCTGCGCGCGCACCACCTGCTTCGGTGATCCCGAGGTGAAGAGGTTGCTCAATCTGTTGTGCTAATTTGCGGTAGGATTCCACCGCTAAAAAAACGTCTGATGCTTTCACACTGACTTTAAATTGGTCGAAGTTGAGTCGATCGAGAATATCAACATGACGCATCGCGGATTCTACTAGCGCGTCTGGCGTTGGCTCACCGTATTTTTCCTGGAGATCACGTTCTAGCGAGCCACCGTTAACACCAATTCGAATCGGGATGTTTTTATCGCGAGCAGCATCGACCACCGCACGGATGCGCTCTTCTTTACCGATATTCCCAGGGTTGATCCGCAAACAATCGACACCGTATTCAGCGACTTTAAGCGCGATACGATAGTCAAAGTGAATATCTGCCACTAGCGGGATCGACGTTTGCGCTTTAATTGTTTTGAAGGCTTCAGCGGCATCCATAGTGGGGACCGACACGCGAACAATGTCTGCACCCACATTTTCGAGCGCTTTTATTTGCGCCACGGTCGCCTCAACATCCGTGGTGCGCGTATTGGTCATTGATTGCACTGCAATGGGCGCACCATCACCAATCGGCACATTGCCCACATTGATACGTTTGGACGGACGACGTTTAATCGGATTTTCGTTGTGCATATTGACGTTCTCTGATTACTGCGGAAGGCGCAACCGAGCCACTTGCCCGGTTGGGTAGCCATCAAGATCAATATTGTCGCCATTAAAGGTAATGTTCACCACACTTGGCGCCCCAAGTACCAATTGGTACGGCGTTTCGCCAGTTAAGGTAATTTGCTCACCTTCAGCTTTTATTCCTGTCGCCAAGCGTTCGCCATTGGCATCACGCACATCAATCCAGCAATCGCCAGTAAAGGTCATGACCAGGCGGTTTTCGTTGGCGCTTGCGGTTGTTTTTGCTGCCGGATCCGTCACTGGCGCTTGTGCTGTTTCCTGACGACTCGCTGCGTCAGTCGTTTGCGCCTCCATTTGTGTCTTAGCGGCTGTTGCCTCATCAGAGGTAGACACAGGATTCGATTGCCCCTCATCACTGGCTTTGGCCGCGGGTTCTACCGGCTGCGGCGCATCGACAGCTTTAGCAGGCTCAGTGTCGAGTTCATCGGTGCTCGGTTGGGGCTCGGCGGCAATCACAGCACTGTCTTGGTCAGAAGGGGTGGTTACTAACTCATCGGCTTGTTCGCTATCCAGCTGCGTGGGTAACGATGTCATCGCTTGTTGATTTTGCCAATACCACACGCCAGTAATCCCCACCGCAATAGCAATGATCACCCAAGACAACCACATCAAACGGCTTTCACTCCTTTGCCGTCGTGTCTTGCGCGAAAAGCTTTGCATTTTCTGAACCGTTGCCGCACTGCTTGCTTCCATATTGCTGTCACCGAGAAGCTGGTCGGCGTCGATTTGCATTAACTTGGCATAGGATCGCAAATAGCCACGCGTAAACGTGGCCAGTTGATCCATATCTGGATTATTGCTTTCGAGGTCCTCGATGACACTGACGCGCAATCGCAGTCGGTCAGCCACATCGCGAACACTCCAGCCCATTTTTTCTCGCGCTTGCTTTAATACTTCCCCGGGCGCAGGTTGCGTATCTTTTTGCGCGTGTTCTTCCGTCTGTTCAGTATTCATTCGCTAAGTACAATTGATATTCTTTGGATTCTGGAAACTGGTGCGCCAATCGCTGAGCATCATGGGCAGCTCGCTCCGTGTTACCTTGTTGCTGATAAGCTTTGACCAACAATAATAATCCGCTGGGATGGGCACCAACGCGTTTATGGAGTCGTTTGATACGCGTAATGGCACCTGCCTCTTGCCCTCGTTCTATCTCTAACTTGGCAAGTTGTAATCCTGCGCGGACATTCAGCGGGTCATGCTCAGTCGCTTTTTCCAACAAGGCCTTCGCGCTCTTAGTTTCGCCCGCTTTTAGCTGGCAGAACGCGGCATTTTCATAACTGTCTGACACGCGATGATAATACGGTTGTGCGACGGCTTGCAAAAATGCCTCTTTTGCCTCAGCAAAACGCTGTTGTTCGCACAAAAACACACCGTAGTTATTATACACATCGCCTTTTTTAGACGCTTGCGATAACGCTTTTTGATATAAACGGTCCGCTTGGTCGGTTTCACCGACACGTTGTTGATAATACGCCATAGACAGCGAGGTACGATAGTAATTAGGCGCATATTGGTGTGCTTGCTGCAAGTTTTGCTGCGCTTGTTGATAGCGATCACTGTTTAAGTAACCTAACCCCAACGAAATTCGTGCCTCGGCCGCTTGAATCTTATCAAACTTAGCGTCGTTTTGCTGTGAAACTGGCGAGGCACAACCTGCCAACGTGATAATCAACACCCATACCCAGCCAGTTTTTACCATGTTCTTCCCTTATAAAGACCTATAATGCTAGACGGGTCGAACAGGGATCACCTCCTGCGCACCCAGTCGCTTTTCGGCGCGTTTTGTCCGGTCGACAATGTCTCCGGCTAATTGGCCACACGCCGCATCAATATCATCGCCGCGCGTTTTACGCACCGTGACCGTAAAATCGTATTCCATTAAGGTTTTCATAAACCTATCAATACGAGAGTTACTTGGTTTATTGAATGGCGATCCAGGATACGGGTTAAATGGGATCAGGTTAATCTTCGCCGGTGTATCTTTTAACAGCTCTGCGAGTTGGCGCGCATGCTCCATGTAGTCATTCACATGATCGAGCAAAATATATTCAACCGTGACACGGCCACGGTTGGCATTCGAGGTTTCAATATAACGATGCACCACATCTAAGAAAGCGTCGATATCCCAGCGATCGTTAATCGGCATAATTTGGCTACGCAGTTCATCATTCGGCGCGTGCAGTGAAATCGCTAGCGCAACATCAATTTTACCAATCATCTGCTCCAAGCCAGACACCACACCGGAAGTCGATACCGTGACACGACGCTTCGACAAGCCATAGGCATTATCATCGAGCATCAAGTTGAGTGATGGCAGCAGGTTTTTCATGTTCAGCAACGGCTCGCCCATCCCCATCATCACCACATTGGTAATAGGACGGCGTCCGGTTTCTTTTTCGATACCAATTTCTTTTGCGGCACGCCAAACCTGGCCAATAATTTCAGAAACCCGCAAATTACGGTTAAAACCCTGCGCACCGGTCGAGCAAAACTTGCAGTCGAGCGCACAACCAACCTGAGAGGAAACACACAATGTTGCCCGGTCATCTTCAGGGATATACACGGTTTCCACATCTTGACCGCCCACTCGCATCGCCCATTTAATGGTGCCATCTTTTGAGTAATGCGCTTCACTCACTTCAGGGGCTTTAACCTCGGCGACCAGCTTGAGCTTTTCACGTAACTTCTTGTTGATGTTGTTCATTTCATCGAAGTCATCGCAACCAAAATGATACATCCACTTCATGACTTGGTCAGCGCGGAAGGCTTTTTCACCGAGCTCATCGGCGAAATAGGCACGCAATCCTTGCCTGTCAAAATCAAGCAGATTTACTTTCTCTGTCGTCATTGGGGTTGCCTCGTAAAAACTAGCTATATGGTAAGACACGGGTATTGGCCTGGCGTTCTCGAGTGAATACACCTTGAATCTAGTCAAGATCCCTGTTCGGAACGCGCTTAAGGCGCGAAATTGTACAGGCTTTAGATCACACTTTCCACTCTCTATGAGCGTGGTTATTCAGGTAAGAGGCAGGAGAAGAACAAAACAAAAAAGAGGCTCGCGCCTCTTTATAAACCTTTTATATCCGCCTTTGCGTTAACAACGAGGATGAATCTCATCCGCGGTGAAAAAATACGCAATTTCACGTTCAGCCGAGCCTGGGCTATCCGAGCCATGTACGGAGTTATATTGCATACTTTCCGCGTAGTCAGCGCGCAATGTCCCGCAAGCCGCTTCTTCGGGGTTAGTTTTGCCCATCAACTCACGATAACGGTTAATGGCACCCTCGCCTTCCAACACCTGCACCATAATCGGTCCAGAGGTCATAAACTCGACTAAGGACGCAAAGAAAGGTTTACCTTGGTGCTCAGCATAAAACCCCTCAGCCTGTTCTTTGCTAAGGTGTAACATTTTCGCTGCCACGATGCGTAAGCCAGCACTTTCGATACGCTGATAAAGCGTACCAATCAAGTTACGCTCTACGGCATCAGGTTTGACGATAGAAAAAGTGCGTTCAATGGTCATTCGCTTGTCCTTTTACTGTCTAAATCAGGCTCACTAGGAGCAACAACGCGCTTACCCTAGCAAACTTTATTGTCTGCCCCTATCACCAATGCGGTGAAGCGTTAACTCACACAAAAAATTCGTTAACACCTCACCGATTAATTGATGAGGTTATTTGGCTTCATCCAATAACACACGCGCCAAGGTTTTCACGCCCATCCCGGTGGCACCGACCGCCCATTTGTCACTGGCGGCTTTACGATAAGTCCCCGAACAGTCGATGTGCATCCAGCCTTTTTGGTAATCTTCGACAAAATACGATAAAAACGCGGCGGCCGTGCTCGCACCTGGCATGTACGCGCCTGTCGATACGTTGGCAATATCAGCAAATGAAGAAGGCAGTAACTTACGATGGAATTCAGCCACAGGGAGAGACCACATTCCTTCACCCTCTTGCTGTGCCGCCTCAAGGGTACGATGGGCGAGCTTATCATCAAAGCTAAACAATGCGTGATAATCGTTACCCAATGCGGCTTTTGCTGAGCCCGTCAGGGTGGCGCAATCAATTAAGAGTTCAGGCTTTTGCTCACTGGCATACATTAAGCCATCCGCGAGCACCAAGCGTCCTTCGGCATCGGTATTCAATACTTCAACCGTCACGCCGTTTTTGTAAGTGATAATATCACCTAGCTTGTAGGCACTGCTTGAGATCATGTTCTCTGCACAGCAAAGCACTAATTTCACGCGCTTATTTAGGCCCTTCGCCACTGCCATCGCCAATGCGCCTGTCGCGGTTGCCGAGCCACCCATATCGGCTTTCATGGTGGTCATAAAATCTGAGCCTTTGATGCTATAGCCGCCCGAATCAAAGGTGATCCCTTTTCCGACTAAGCATGCATAAACCGGTGCATCCGGATCGCCGGTCGGGTTGTAGTCCAATTGCAACATGGTCGGTTTACGGGCAGAGCCTCGTCCAACGGTATAGATGCCGTGCCAGCCTTTTTCTAACAGATCCGTGCCTGAAATAATCTTGTAAGTGACATGCTCCGGCTCCGGTGCCATCGATTTTACAAATTCCCCTGCGCGGGCCACCAACTGATGCGGACCGACTTCTTCTGCCGGTTGGTTGATAATATCGCGCACCCAGTCACCAACAGTTTGCCGAAGTTCGAACTCCTTGGTGTCTGTGTCATTTAAGACCGCTTGCGCAAAAGCCACTTTATTTTTAGGACCGCGAAGCCCTTGGTAAAAGGCCCACACTAATTCAAGATCCCAATGCCCGCCGGTCAGCGTCAGTGCAGGGACACCTTGTCCCTCGAGTTTACGCGCGGCTTGCTGCACCTTATCTCGTTGATTGGTGTCGCTCGGTGCATGGATAAGCGCTTTATCGGCGTCAAAAGAGACCAGCGCATTATCGCCCCATTGCGCGGCTGCCGGCTGATGCGACAGGGTTACTTTTAATGTTTCTGACATTTTGTACTCCTTGTACTGTCGCGCTGTTTTTTACTGTACAGCGTGTTTGACTGGGCAGCGTACGTTGAGTACATGGCACCCAGTGGAATAAAAAAAAAGCGAACCGATGGGCCCGCTTTTGGTAATAACTCTATTTGGCCGTCAATACTGTGCCGAGCCGGTGACAATAACACAAGTATTATCAATCACTCACGAGAGCTAGCCCTCAGTCTTGCTCATCCATCCAGCACATAATGATCGCTTCCAAAATCCGTTCATTCGAGCGCTCAGGATCATCGTCAAAGTCATCCAGTTCGGTGATCCATTGATGCAAGTCGGTAAAACGTACTGTTTTAGGATCGACATCTGGGTAAGCGTCACACAGCTCAATCGCAATATCGAGTGAATCCGTCCATTTTAAACTCATTTTGCTTCTCCGTCCGTTACAGCATTAGATTAATGATTTTCCGCTGCATGGTTTAGGGTGTAGCGTGGAATTTCGACCACCAGATCTTCATCGGTAATTTTCGCCTGACAGCCCAAGCGGGACTCTGGCTCAAGTCCCCATGCTTTATCGAGCATGTCATCTTCAAGCTCATCACTTTCGTCGAGCGAGTCAAAGCCTTCGCGAACCACAATGTGACAGGTAGTACACGCGCAAGACTTTTCACACGCGTGCTCGATGCCAATGCCATTTTTTAGCGCCACATCGAGGACGGTCTCCCCTTCTTTCCCTTCCAGTTCCGCACCTTCTGGGCATAACTCGTGGTGCGGCAGAACAATAATCTTAGGCATGATTACACCTCATCAATGGATTGACCGGCCAACGCATTACGAATCGATTTGTCCATACGACGTGCCGCAAAGGCCTGGCTGGCTTTATCTAGTGCTTTGATTCCCGCTTCAATGGCAGCGCCATCATCGCCGTTACGCAGCGCGATCAATGTTTCAATTTCGTTCACGAGCGCTTGTTGCTCGTTATGATCGAGCAAGGTGTCACCGTCTTGTTGCATGGCGACCAGTAGGCCTTCGATCACCCGATCGGCTTCAACGCGTTGCTCCGCCAAATAGCGGGCATCTTTGTCTTCTTCCGCATGGGTAAATGATGATTTGATCATGTTGGCGATTTCGTCATCATTGAGCCCGTAAGACGGTTTAACCTGGATCGACGAGGCCACACCAGTCGACTTTTCCATGGCCGACACAGACAGCAAACCGTCGGCATCCACTTGGTAGGTCACGCGGACATGGGCTGCCCCCGCGGTCATCGGTGGAATGCCTTTTAAGGAGAAACGCGCCAACGAGCGGCAATCATCCACCATTTCACGTTCACCTTGTACCACGTGCACTTTCATGCCGGTTTGACCGTCTTTAAACGTGGTGAACTCTTGGGCTTTCGCCACAGGAATGGTGGTATTGCGTGGAATGATTTTTTCTACCAGGCCGCCCATGGTTTCAATGCCGAGCGAAAGCGGGATCACGTCCAGCAACAACATGTCAGAGTCGGGCTTATTGCCGACCAAAATATCCGCTTGTGTTGCGGCACCTATCGCGACCACTTTATCTGGGTCGATACTGGTTAACGGTTCACGACCAAAGAAGTCGCCGACTTGATGGCGAACGGCCGGTACCCGGGTTGACCCGCCGACCATCACGACTTCTAGGATTTCATCGGCACTGACGCCGGCGTCTTTAAGCGCACGACGGCACGACATCAAGGTCTTTTTAACCAAAGGGGCGACCAAGGCATCAAAGGTGTCACGTGTCAGCGTACCTTGCCAACCGAGTACGTCAATGTCGGTACTGGCGGAGGAAGACAATGCGATTTTAGCCTGTGTCGCTGCGTGGAGCACCGTACGGCGCTCATCACCACTGAGGGTTTCAAACCCGGCTTGCTCACAGATCCATTGCTCGAGCAGGTGGTCAAAATCATCCCCACCTAGTGCTGAATCGCCCCCGGTGGCCATGACTTCAAACACGCCTTGGGAGAGACGGAGAATCGATATATCGAAGGTCCCGCCCCCGAGATCATACACAGCAATCACGCCCTCTTGGCCCGAGTCGAGCCCGTAAGCAATGGCCGCTGCGGTTGGCTCGTTGAGTAAACGGAGTACATTCAGGCCCGCGAGTGTCGCGGCATCTTTGGTGCCTGCTCGCTGCGCATCATCAAAATAAGCTGGAACAGTGATCACCACGCCTTCAAGCGCATCACCCAAGCTGACTTCTGCACGTTCACGTACCGCCCGCAAAATATCGGACGAGCCTTGAACTGGGTTGATGGCACCACGTCGTGTCTCGACTTGTGGCAGGCCATTTTCAGTTTGTGAAAACCGATAAGGAAGTTGCGGATAACGTGTCTGGACGTCATCCAAAGAGCGTCCCATCATGCGCTTGACCGATACCAAGGTGTTGGCACTATCCGTTTGCACATGAGGAAGGGCATCATAACCCACTGAAATGGCATCACCACCATAGTGGACCACCGACGGGATCAGTGATCGATCGTGTTCATCGTTCAAGGTGGTTGCGACACCGCTTCGTACCGTGGCAACCAAAGTGTTGGTCGTACCCAAATCGATGCCGACTGCATGCTTGTGTTCATGCGGCGCGGCACTTTGACCGGGCTCTGAAATCTGTAACAGTGCCATGTCTAATCCTTAAACTTTACTGCGTTGACAGGCGAATAGTGCCGATCAGCTCATCAGCTGATCTTCGACGCGCTCCACTTCGGAGCAAAGCTTCTCTGCAAACTTAAGCTTGCGCACAATCACTGCCGCCTCTTGCCATTGAGAAGCAGCGAGTGCCTGCTTAACCTCTTTGATCAAGGCATCATAAAGCGCTTGTGCTTTTGCGCCAAAATCAAATAACGCAGCATCGTCTTGGCTATCAGTGATCGACTCCAGTTCTTCACGCAGTGTCATTTGCTGCATTAAGAACTCAGGATCCTGCATCGTTTGCTGTTCGTCTTTTATATCAATGCTTTGTAACGTCAGCATATATTCAGCGCGTCGAACGGGATCTTTCAACGTCTGAAACGCATCGTTAATTTGCGAGGCTTTCTGCACCGCCTGAAGACGCGTTTTATCGTCTTGGCTAGCAACGTTATCTGGGTGATACTGGCGTTGCAGCTCCCGAAACGTTGAAGAAAGCGAGCTACCGTCCAGCTCAAACTGATACGGTAGCTCGAAGAGTTCAAAATGATTCATGTGCTCTCACGTATTACACGTTGAAGCTTTCGCCACAACCACATTCGCTACTGACGTTAGGGTTGTTGAACTGAAAACCTTCATTTAGGCCTTCTTTGACAAAATCTAACTCTGTCCCTTCGAGATAGAGCAAGCTCTTGCCATCGACGATTACCTTGACGTCATCGTATTCGAATACCTGATCACCTTCTTGAAGCTCATCAGCAAATTCAATGACATAGGCCATGCCAGAACATCCTGACGTCCGTACGCCAAGACGCAAGCCAATGCCCTTTCCACGGTTGTCTAGAAACGCTCTTACGCGATCTGATGCCGCTTGTGTCATGGTAATAGCCATAGTATCAACAACCCCTTCGTTTTACTGCTGGTGTTTTTTCTTGTAGTCGCTAACTGCTGCTTTAATGGCGTCTTCCGCTAAGATAGAGCAGTGGACTTTAACCGGTGGCAGCTCAAGCTCTTCCGCAATCTCAGAGTTTTTGATTGCAGCGGCATCGTCAATCGAACGGCCTTTTACCCATTCGGTGACCAACGAGCTCGATGCGATCGCTGACCCGCAGCCATAGGTTTTAAATTTAGCGTCTTCGATGATGCCTTCGTCATTCACCTTGATTTGTAGCTTCATGACGTCGCCACATGCAGGGGCACCGACCATGCCGTTACCGACGGATGGATCGCCTTTTTCAAACGAGCCAACGTTACGTGGGTTTTCGTAGTGGTCAATTACTTTTTCGCTGTAAGCCATAATTGTTTCCTCAATATGATTGCTCACTGTTGCCAGTTGGCGCGTTTTTCGTATTAGTGGTGCGCCCATTCAACGGTACTTAAATCAATACCGTCTTTGTACATGTCCCAAAGTGGTGACATTTCTCGCAGCTTGTTCACGGCCTCACGGACTTTTTCAATCGCGTAATCCACTTCTTCTTCAGTAGTAAAACGACCAAATGAAAAACGTAGTGAGCTGTGTGCTAGCTCATCGTCGCGTCCTAGCGCACGAAGAACATAAGAAGGCTCAAGGCTTGCTGATGTACACGCCGACCCAGACGATACCGCCAGATCTTTTAGCGCCATCAACAAAGACTCACCTTCAACAAAGGCAAAGCTCACGTTCAAGTTGTGTGGAACGCGCTGCTCCAAATCACCATTAACGTAAACTTCTTCTAAATCTTTGACGCCGTCATAAAAGCGATTACGTAACGCAAGTGCATGTTCAAAATCTTTTTCACGCTCTTCTTTAGCGATACGGAAGGCTTCACCCATACCCACAATTTGGTGGGTCGGTAAGGTGCCTGAGCGCATACCACGCTCGTGACCACCACCGTGCATTTGCGCCTCAATACGCACCCGTGGCTTACGGCGAACATACAAAGCGCCGATGCCTTTTGGTCCGTAAGCTTTGTGCGCGCTGAAAGAAATCAGATCAATTTTCATTTCTTTCACATCTAAAGGCACTTTGCCCACAGATTGTGCAGCATCCACATGGAACATAATTTTGCGCTCGCGGCATAATTCGCCGATAGCCGAAACGTCTTGAATCACGCCGATTTCGTTATTCACGTGCATGATAGAGACCAAAATGGTGTCATCACGCATCGCCGCTTCTAGCTTTTTCAGATCAACTAAGCCGTTTTCTTCTAGGTCGAGGTAGGTGACTTCAAAGCCTTCTCGCTCTAGCTGCCGGCATGGATCAAGTACCGCTTTGTGCTCGGTCTTGCAGGTAATGATGTGCTTGCCTTTTTTCGAGTAGAAATTGGCAATACCTTTAATGGCTAGGTTGTCTGATTCCGTCGCGCCAGAGGTGAACACGATCTCACGCGGATCGGCATTGCAATAGTCGGCAATGTTTTCGCGTGCGGTATCAACGGCTTCTTCTGCTTGCCAGCCAAAACGGTGCGAGCGAGAGGCTGGGTTACCGAAGACCCCGTCCATGGTCAGATGCTGACTCATTTTTTCAGCAACGCGCGGATCAACCGGACACGTGGCTGAATAATCAAAATATATGGGCAATTTCATGTTTTTCTCCAATTACACCGACATTGGTCATCAGGAGCGAACGTTCACGCCTATGGTGGCGCTATCTTGTTTGACCTTCGAGCTAAACGTGTTTCTTGGCGCCAATGAGGCGTCCAGTTTAGCATCCTGACGATCTGCTACTTGCTTCACTTCGTTATCATGCATCAGCTCACCGAGCGTGATGTCGTTTAGAAAACCGCTAATACGGGCACTTAAGTCGTGCCACAAGGTGTGTGTCAAACAACGGGTTCCGCCTTGGCAATCTGCTTTACCTTGGCATTTTGTCGCATCAACCGATTCGTCAACCGCGGCAATCACCGCGCCAACAGCAATCTCGTTGGCGACTATCCCGAGACGATAACCACCGCCTGGACCACGAACACTGCTGACCAGTCCCGACTTACGGAGCCGTGAAAAAAGTTGCTCAAGATAAGACAAGGAAATGCCTTGACGCTCAGAGATGTCCGCCAGGGGCACAGGGCCCTGCTCGGCATGAAGCGCCACGTCGAGCATGGCGGTAACCGCATAACGGCCTTTCGAAGTCAATCTCATAACACGCTACCTGTGGTGAATAGATGCTCAAATGGTTACATACCTGAGTATTTTGGTCAAGTATTTACCTGAGTATTTTTGTCAAGTTTTCACCAAGGTGTACGACGCCTCATTTGAAAGGATCAACGTGGGGTGTGATTATCGGTATTTTGCTCGCTCGATGCCGCCTGTTTGGTCACCTTTTCCACCGAAGACAGCACGCCTCGTAAAATATTGAGTTCCTGACTCTCTAAGCGCGCGCGATTAAATAAGCGACGTAGTTTTGTCATGACCATGCCAGGGTGCTGAGTACGGATAAACCCTGTTTTAGTAAGAACCGTTTCGAGGTGCGTATAAAAACGCGCCAAATCTTGGTTCAGCGGATAGTCTTGCTCAAGGGTTGGGCCTTGATAGGCTTGACTGTCCAACCAGGCGACACGCATTTCATAACACAGCGTTTGCACAGCCATGGCCAAATTCAAAGAGCTGTAGTCTGGATTGGATGGAATCGAAACATGATAGTGACATGTTTGCAGCTCTTCATTGGTTAAGCCAGTTCGCTCTCGGCCAAAAACGATGGCAACCGGATGTGTTGCGGCTTCTTGAATGGCTTTTTGGCCGCACGCTCGCGCATCCAGCATCGGCCATTCTAATGTTCGGCTTCTTGCGCTGGTGCCTATCACTAGGCCACAATCGGCCACCGCTTCTTCAAGCGTATTCACCACTCTCGCGTTATTGGCAATATCACTGGCCCCTGCGGCTAAGGCAATGGCTTGACCGTCCACTTCACAGCCAGGCGCCACTAATGTCATGTTGGTCAGTCCCATGACTTTCATCGCTCGGGCGGCTGAGCCAATGTTTCCGGAGTGGGACGTGCCTACTAATACAACGCGAATTTGATCTAGCATGATGTTGTTTTCGTCTCTTGCTCTGTCCATCTTGGATGGGATGGGCAGCGGTCTGTTAGATCTGCGCAGTTTATCACAGTGCAATCGATAATACTTCTCAGCTAAGCCTGCGGCTGGTGTCATATTTAGCACAGGCCACGCGCTTATTGACGGTTAAAAAATACCCACTTTTCTTTTGCTCTGGCTCTGTTATACTCCGCCCCGCTTTCGTTCTTTAACATCCGTTGGGAAAACCGTATGCATCCGATGCTAAACATCGCCGTCCGTGCTGCACGGAAGGCTGGCGATTTTATCGCTAAATCTGCAGAAAACAAAGACAACATCGAAACCGCACAAAAAGGCAGTAATGACTTCGTCACTAATGTCGACAAAGCGGCGGAACAAATCATTATCGATATTATTAAAAAATCATATCCGGACCACACCATCATTGGCGAAGAGTCAGGCGTGGCGGAAGGCAAAGATAGCGATTATCAATGGATCATCGACCCACTGGATGGCACCACTAACTTCATTAACGACTTCCCGCATTTCTGCGTTTCCATTGCTGTGCGCATTAAAGGCCGTACAGAAATTGGTTGCGTTTACGATCCTATCCGCAATGAGCTATTTACCGCTCAACGTGGTTCTGGCGCACAACTCAATAACAAACGTATCCGTACTGGCAGCGCCAAAGAGCTTGACGGCACCCTCTTAGCGACCGGCTTCCCGTTTAAAGCTAAACAGCACGCTGAAGGCTTTATCGCCGTTGTTGGGGCGTTGTTTGTCGATTGTGCTGACTTCCGTCGTACTGGATCGGCAGCGCTCGATCTTTGCTACGTTGCCGCGGGCCGTGTTGACGGCTTCTTTGAACTAGGCCTTAAGCCTTGGGATCTGGCTGCGGGTGAGTTAATTGCGCGCGAAGCGGGTGCCATTTGCACTGACTTTAACGGCGGTACCGACTATATGCGCTCTGGCAATATTATCAGCGGTGGCGCACGTGTGGTGAAAGGTATGCTCGCCAAAGTTCGCGAACACGCGCCTGAGTCGATGAAAAAATAAAGACACCGATAAGATATTAATAAAAAGCGGCGCTCAATGAGCGCCGCTTTTTTGTACCTGAAGATGATGACGGCTTGTAAACAATTCGCCACTTGGTCACTGCATAGCCCCACTCTAAGCACAGGGCAAGCGTGGTTAAGGCATCGCGTCGAACTCTTCCCCTTCTTTTTCCACTTCAGGGATCAAGAGGTGCTCGCGCGCAATACCGAGTTTCAAGGCCAGCGCCGAAGCGACATAAATCGATGAGTATGTCCCGACGGTAATACCAATCAACAGTGCCATGGCAAACCCATGGATCATCGACCCACCCAAGGTAAAGAGCGAAATCACCACAAACAAGGTAGTGCCTGAAGTAATGGTTGTCCGACTTAGGGTTTGTGAAACAGACGCATTGATGATTTCGTCTGACTCGCCTTTACGAAGTTTGCGGAAGTTCTCACGAATACGGTCAAACACCACAATGGTATCGTTAAGCGAGTAACCCACGACTGTCAGCAAAGCAGCGACGATAGTGAGATCCACCTCCACGTCGAACAGAGAGAAAATCCCCAGCGTAATAATCACATCGTGAGCCAGCGCCATGACGGCACCGGAAGCTAGACGCCATTCGAAACGGAACGAGACGTAGATCAGGATACAAACCAATGCAATGATGATTGCCAAGCCACCCGCTTCGGTCAGCTCGTCCCCGACATTGGGGCCGACAAACTCGATGCGGCGCATCTCGACGTTATCACCGGTACCGGCTTTGATGGCATTCAGTACTTCATTACCGAGGTTTTCACCTTCCATGTCATCACGTGGGCGCAGCCGAACCATCACGTCCGTGGCGCTACCAAAGTTTTGCACCACCGCATCGCCAAAGCCTTCAGCGGATAACGAATCACGGATTAGGGCAAGATCAGCCGGTTGTTCAAAACCGACTTCAATCAAGGTACCGCCGGTAAAATCGAGCCCCCAATTCAACCATTTGGTTGATAAGGTGACCACAGACGCCGCAATCATGAAGATCGAGAACACGAAGGCCACTTTAGACCAACGCATAAAGTTGATCGACATGTCCGGTTTAAATATTTGAAACATGCTTGGGCTCCCTTAAATCGACAGTTTTTCGACGCGCTTGCCGCCATACACAAGATTTACCAGTGCACGCGTTCCCACGATAGCGGTAAACATGGAGGTCAAAATACCAATCGATAGTGTCACCGCGAAACCTTTAATTGCGCCAGTACCCACAGCAAACAAGATGATCGCCGTAATCAGCGTGGTAATATTAGCATCGGCAATGGTACTAAAGGCGTTGGAATAACCCCGATCAATCGCATGTTGTGGACTACGCCCTTCGTGCAGCTCTTCTCGAATACGTTCAAAAATAAGCACGTTAGCATCCACCGCCATCCCCACGGTTAAGACAATACCGGCAATGCCCGGTAGCGTCATGGTGGCGCCCGGAATAAGCGACATAATCCCAATAATCAAGATGATATTCGCGAACAAGGCACAGTTAGCAAACAAGCCGAAGCGGCGGTAATACACCAGTGTAAACAGCATGACTGCAACGAGGCCCCATAAACAGGCTTGTATACCCATATTGATGTTTTGCTGCCCCATGGATGGACCTATGGTGCGTTCTTCAACAATCGAAATGGGCGCAATCAAGGCACCGGCACGTAGCAATAACGCAAGGTTGTGAGCTTCAGCTGCTGAGTCGATCCCAGTTATGCGAAAGTCACGGCCTAATGCCGATTGAATGGTCGCTTGGTTAATCACTTCTTCGTGTTTTTCCAAGATCACTTTGCCATTTTCGTCACGCTCACCACTGTCTTTGTACTCAGCAAATACCGTTGCCATCAGCTCGCCAATGTTACGCTTACTGAAGTCAGACATTTTGTCACCGCCCTCGCTGTCGAGCGAGATATTCACCTGTGGGCGACTGTACTCATCACGTGATGAACTGGCGTCTGTGATGTGTGAACCGGTTAAGATGACCCGCTTTTTCAATACTGCAGGACGCCCGTCACGCGAGCTCATTAGCTCACTACCCGGCGGAACACGCCCTGCCATCGCTGCAGATAAATCGGCATCTTGGTCAACTTCACGAAATTCCAAGGTCGCGGTCGCGCCGAGAATTTCTTTTGCTCGGGCCGTATCTTGCACACCTGGCAACTCAACCACGATGCGACTCGCACCTTGACGTTGGACCAAAGGCTCTGCGACCCCGAGCTCATTGACACGATTACGTAAAATAGTGATGTTTTGCGCCACCGCGTAGTTACGGATTTCTTTTAATCGCTCTTCTTTGTACACCGCGGTTAAGGTGCCGTCGTCTTCATCAATCGAGAAGTTCATATCCCGATAATTGTTCGACAGTAGCTCGAGCGCTTTATTGGTGTCTTCTGCGTTACGCAAGTTAACCATTACGCGCGTGTTATCTTCGACACGTAAACCACGATAGCGAATGCGCGCTTCACGTAAATCGGTACGAAAGCTGTCTTCTTGCTGGGTAATCAACTTTTCTAGCGCAGCGTCCATGTCCACTTCCATTAAGAAGTGTACCCCGCCACGTAAATCGAGTCCCAATTTCATTGGTGTTGCGCCAAGGGCGTCCAACCAAGAAGGGGTCGCTGGCGCCAGGTTTAATGCGACCACATAGTTATTGCTATCAAAGCGAGACATCAACGCATCACGAGCACTGATTTGCGATTCAGTGTCTTTAAAGCGAGCTAAGACAGTGCCGTCTTCAAGTGCAATGGATTGGTAGGAGAGATCATTAGATTCGAGGGTTTGTTTGATGGAGTCCAGCGCAGTCATATCTACCGAGGCGCCACGCGCCCCGGAAATTTGTACTGCTGGATCTTCACCGTATAAATTGGGAAGCGCATACACGATGCCAATAACCAAGGCTATTAGCACCATGATGTACTTCCACAAAGGATAACGGTTTAGCACAGCATGCATCCTTTATGGTTGCGAGAATTAGAGAGACTGGATAGTACCTTTGGGCAGTACTGCCGTCACGAAGTCTTTTTTAATGGTCACTTCGTTATTGTCGTTAAGAGCAATAACAATAAAGTCATTGTCTTCAGCAATTTGGGTGATTTTACCCACCAAACCACCACCGGTCAGTACTTCGTCTCCTTTGCTCATGGATGCCATTAGGTTTTTATGCTCTTTAACACGCTTAGATTGCGGGCGATAAATCATAAAATAGAAAATAACCGCAAAGAGACCAAGCATAATAAAAAGCTGCATACCGCCACCTTGTGGGCCGGCTTCAGCCGCTGCGTGAGCTTGTGAGATAAACATTCAATCACGTCCTCGTTTTAGTTGTTGAATTCGAAATCAATCGAGCGGTGGCACTTCCTTGCCACGACGCGCGTAGAAATCCGCTACAAAGGCATCTAATCTACCTTCGTCAATCGCGTTACGCAAACCTTCCATGACGCGCTGATAATAACGCAAGTTATGGATAGTATTGAGTCGCGCACCGAGGATTTCATTACAACGGTCTAAGTGGTAAAGATAGGCACGGCTATAATGGCGGCAAGTGTAACAGTCACACTCAGGATCCAGAGGCGAGGTATCACTTTTATGTTTCGCATTACGGATCTTGATCACACCACCGGTAATAAATAGGTGACCATTTCGGGCATTTCGGGTCGGCATCACGCAATCGAACATATCAACGCCACGACGCACCCCTTCCACGAGGTCTTCCGGTTTACCCACTCCCATTAGATAACGGGGTTTGTCTTCCGGCAACTGCGGGCAGGTATGCTCCAAAATGCGATGCATATCTTCTTTTGGCTCACCGACGGCAAGCCCGCCAACGGCGTAACCATCAAAGTCAATCTCAGTTAGGCCTTCTACCGACACATCGCGTAAGTCTTCGTATACACCACCTTGCACAATGCCGAACAGCGCATTTTTGTTACCAAGTTTGTCAAAATGATTGCGACTACGCTTGGCCCAGCGCAGTGACATCTCCATCGACTTTTTCGCTTCAGCGTGCGTCGCAGGATACGGGGTACACTCATCAAAGATCATCACGATGTCTGAGCCAAGGTCGTATTGGATCTCCATGGATTTTTCCGCATCCATGAAAATCCGATCACCGTTAACCGGGTTACGAAAGTGCACTCCTTCTTCAGTGATTTTACGGATATCTCCTAAGCTAAAAACTTGGAAGCCGCCAGAGTCGGTTAAAATAGGGCCATGCCACTGCATAAAGTCATGCAAATCCCCATGCAGTCGCATAACTTCTTGCCCCGGACGTAACCATAGGTGAAAGGTATTACCGAGTAAGATCTCAGCCCCGGTGCCTTTCACTTCTTCAGGGGTCATGCCTTTTACGGTGCCATAGGTCCCCACGGGCATAAATGCCGGGGTTTCGACCGTGCCGCGCTCAAAAATCAAACGGCCACGGCGGGCGCGTCCATCGGTTTTCTTTAGTTCGTATTCCACGAATCCTCCTCAGTGCCAGAGAAACAGTCTGGCGTGTGTCTTATGCTAACAAGGTTTACCCTGCCGCAAGCTTAGATCACACGAAGCCAGGCTTCGCGTGAACTTAATTAATCAGGTTGTTGCTGACGGGTTATAAACATGGCATCGCCATAGCTGAAAAAGCGATAGCGTTCTTCAACTGCCGCGCGATAAGCGGCCATGGTATGTTCGTAACCGGCAAAAGAACTCACCAGCATGATCAAGGTTGATTCCGGCAAGTGGAAATTGGTGACAAGCACATCCACTAGCTGCCACTGGTAACCTGGATAGATAAAAATCTGGGTGTCATTAAAAAATGGCGCCAGTGGTTCACCTTTTTGCTTCGCCGCTTGTGCTGCACTTTCCAATGACCGTACTGACGTGGTCCCCACCGCAATCACGCGTTTACCTTGTGCACGCGTTTGATTGACCGCATCGACCACCTCTTGAGGCACTTCAGCATACTCGGCATGCATGATGTGCTCTTCAATGTTGTCGACCCGAACCGGTTGGAATGTTCCGGCGCCCACATGCAAAGTAACAAAGGCAATATTGACGCCTTTTTCTTTGAGCGTTGCCATAATGGCATCATCAAAGTGTAATCCCGCCGTTGGTGCTGCTACCGCCCCAGGTTTTTGGTTATACACGGTTTGATAACGCTCTTTATCGCTTTCTTCATCAGGACGGTCGATATACGGCGGCAACGGCATATGGCCGATGTCGTTGAGTGTATCCACTACGCCTTTATCGCTGTTTAGCTGGATTTCGAACAGGGCGTCATGGCGTGCCACCATTTCTGCCGGGATCTGTCCGTCATCACCGAGGAATAATTCAGCACCGGGTTTTGGCGCTTTAGACGCGCGCACGTGGGCAAGGAAACGACGTTCGTCGAGCACACGCTCCACCAGCACCTCTATTTTTCCACCCGAGGCTTTGCGGCCATACACGCGTGCAGGGATCACACGTGTGTTGTTGAACACCATCAAATCCCCAGGTTCAACCAGTTCGAGGATATCTTTAAACTGACGATGCGCTACCTCACCGCTGGTGCCATCAAGTGACAATAAGCGACTTGCACTGCGATCCGGCTGTGGATAGCGCGCAATCAACTCATCAGGGAGTTCAAAGTGAAAATCGGATAATTGCATGACGTTTGCCTAGATAAAAAGCAGGCCGCTAGTATAGGTAGCCCACCGTGAATATCAAGCGAGCGAAGCAGGCAATCGTTTCAGTGCGCATTAATAGCATGGCGATATTTACGTTTGAAGCCTTTGCCGGATGATTAACTTTGGCGGATGATTAACTTTCGCGGATGATTAACTTTCGCGGATGATGTCCTTTTGCAGATCATTGCCTTTTGCAGATCATTGCCTTTTGCGGATAATAGCCTCGCGCAGATAATTGATGTGTATCACGTCCACCCCGTGCCAAGTGCACTACAGTTAAATTAATCCTGTGCACTGATAACAAGGAGGTGCCATGTTTACCGTTGATGATATGATGACTCGCCATCCACATACACTGAGTCCGGATCATACGCTTGATGATGCCCACCGCTTAATGCGCGCGGAACGCTTCCGTCACTTACCCATCGTCGATGATAATGAACGCTTGCTTGGGCTAGTTACCCAGCGCGATGTGCTTTCAGCCCAGGCATCGTCTTTAGGAAGAGCAACCAATGGCGATCATCAAATCCATACCCCACTCGCACAATTTACCGATAAGCAACTTGTCACCGTCTCGCCAGAGGCGTCGTTACGTGCCGCAGCATTATCAATGTTAGCGCGTAAAATAGGGTGTTTACCCGTGATTAGAAATCAACGCCTTGTTGGGATCATTACTGATAGTGACTTTGTCGCCATTGCGTCGACCTTGCTCGAAATTCAAGAAGAAAGCGAGCCGATGGAAGAAGGTGAATAAACAAAAGGGAGTGTTTCCACTCCCTTTCTGGCTTCATTTCCATGATAACGGTTTTAATTAAAACTGATCTTCTTCCGTTGAGCCCGTCAGTGCGGTTACCGAAGATTGACCGCCTTGGATAATATTAGTCATCTGGTCAAAATAGCCAGTACCGACCTCCTGCTGGTGAGCCACAAACGTGTAACCACGCTCCGCCGCAGAAAATTCAGGTCGCTGTACCTTCTCTACATAATGGCGCATTCCCTCACCTTGCGCATAAGCGTGGGCAAGATCGAACATGTTGTACCACATGTTGTGAATGCCCGCTAAGGTGATGAACTGATACTTGTAACCCATGTCGGACAGCGCTTGCTGGAAACGAGCGATGGTGTCGGCATCCAAGTTCTTTTCCCAGTTAAAGGATGGCGAGCAGTTATATGCCAATAATTGATCCGGATATTGCGCATGAATCGCCTCGGCAAATTGACGTGCTTCTTCCAGATCCGGTGTCGCGGTTTCACACCAAATCAAATCAGCATACGGTGCATAAGCGAGACCACGGGAAATCGCTTGTTCAATCCCTGGACGCACGCGATAAAAACCTTCTGCGGTGCGCTCACCTGCAATAAAGTCTTTATCATAAGGGTCGCAGTCTGAGGTAAGCAGATCAGCCGCATTAGCATCGGTACGAGCAATCACGAGCGTGTCAGTCCCTGCAACATCCGCCGCCAAACGCGCTGCAACCAGCTTTTGCACGGCTTCTTGGGTTGGCACCAATACCTTTCCACCCATGTGACCACACTTTTTCACTGACGCCAATTGATCTTCAAAGTGGACGCCTGCTGCGCCTGCCTCAATCATATTGCGCATCAACTCATAGGCGTTGAGTACACCACCAAAGCCAGCTTCGGCATCGGCAACAATAGGGAGAAAATAATCAGTACCCTCTTCTGGGGTCCCACCTTTTGACCACTGTATTTGATCCGCGCGGCGAAAAGCATTGTTGATACGTTTAACAACCGAGGGGACTGAGTCAACTGGATACAGTGACTGGTCCGGATACATGCTGGACGCTGTGTTATTGTCCGCTGCCACTTGCCAGCCTGACAAGTAAATAGCTTCAATGCCGGCTTTTGCTTGCTGCACAGCTTGGCCACCCGTTAACGCGCCCAAGCAGTTAACATAGCCTTTTTTCGCACTGCCGTTAACAAGGTCCCACAGCTTAGCTGCGCCGCGTTTAGCAATGGTATTCTCGGGGACAAAAGAGCCGCGCATACTGACCACTTCTTCAGCGGTGTACGTTCGCTTTACGTTTTTCCAGCGTGGATTTTCAGCCCAATCCTTTTCCAGTTGCGCGATTTGTTGTTGGCGAGTCAAAGTCATGTTCCATTCCTCTTTGTTAGCAGAGCCTTGTCAGCCCTTCGCTTTCATTCCATGTTGTTGTTTTGCTTCCATGCCCATTAAGGCAAATACTCGTACCCTGGTAAGGTTAAGAAGTTAACTAGCTCATCACTGGTTGTCAGCTCGGCCATTAACGTTGCCGCTTGGCGGTATCGCCCTTGAGCAAAACGTTCAGTGCCCAGTTCGTTTTCAAGCACAGCCATTTCTTCTTCGAGGTACTGCGTAAATAGCTCTTTGGTTACCACGTTGCCATTGCTGAGCGGCTTTTGATGCTTGATCCATTGCCAGATCGACGCACGCGAAATTTCGGCGGTCGCCGCATCTTCCATCAAGCCGTAAATCGGCACACAGCCATTACCCGAAATCCATGCCTCGATATATTGGACCGCAACCCGGATATTGTGGCGCATGCCCGCTTCGGTGCGTTCTCCATCGCAAGGCGCAAGCAAATCCGCCGCGGTAATTGGCGCATCTTGCTCACGAGAAACCGTTAGCTGATTCGGCTTATCGCCGAGCGCTTTATCAAAAATGGCTTTTGCCGTGTCTGCTAATCCGGGGTGGGCAATCCAGGTTCCATCATGGCCATTATTTGCCTCTAGCGTTTTATCTTTTTCGATTTTCTCGAGCACTTGTTGGTTTTCGGTTGGGTCTTTGCTCGGGATAAATGCCGCCATCCCTCCCATGGCCAATGCACCGCGCTTATGACAGGTTCTCACCAACAGTCGCGAGTAAGCATTGAGAAAAGGTTTGTCCATGGTGACCACCTGACGGTCAGGTAGCACCCGATCAGGATGATTACGAAGTGTTTTGATATAACTGAAAATATAATCCCAGCGACCGCAGTTCAGCGCGACGATGTGATCGCGTAAGTGATATAAAATCTCATCCATTTCAAACACGGCCGGTAGGGTTTCGATCAATACGGTTGCTTTGATCGTGCCTCGGCTTAGCCCAAATTCATCTTCTGCAAATGAAAACACATCGCTCCACCACGCCGCTTCTTGATAGGCTTGTAGTTTGGGCAAGTAGAAGTAAGGACCGGATCCTGTCTCAAGCAACCGACGATAGTTATGGAAAAAGTAGAGCGCGAAATCAAATAAAGCCCCAGGTAGCGGTTTACCTTGCCACATGACATGTTTTTCTGTCAGATGAAGGCCCCTAACCCGGCAGATCAGGCGCGCGGGATCATCGTTAAGTTGATAACGCTTTCCTGTCTCTGGTTGTTCGTAGCTGATGGTGCCGTTGATAGCATCGCGCAAGTTGCGCTGCCCCTCGACCACTTGTGGCCAAGCTGGTGCGAACGAGTCTTCAAAGTCCGCCATAAACACTTTCACATTGGCGTTCAGGGCGTTGATCACCATTTTCCGATCCACTGGGCCAGTAATTTCTAGCCGTCGATCTTGTAAGTCTTTGGGGATGCCACGAATGGTCCAATCATCGTGGCGAATCGATTGCGTCTCAGGAAGGAAATCGGGCAGCTCTCCCGCATCAATACGCTGTTGGCGCTGCTCGCGAGTGGCCAGAAGCCCAGGTATACGATCCGCAAATCGATTAGCCAAACTGGCTAAAAAACACAAGGCATCATCGGTTAGGATTTCTGCCTGCGCTGGGGTAACGGTCTCGTTAATTACCAGTGATTCGCGTAAGGTTGAGCATGCTTCTGTCATATCGCCTCCCTGGCTGTCATTTGTAATCCAATCACAACAAAAGTTATTTACGGACATCAAGTGGCATCTCACTCACTCAACGCCACACTAGTTATCTTACGTTGACTCAACCTCGGATAAAAATCAACCTAACACCTCACATCTATCAATCAAAAACCAATAATAAATACTTAAAATCAAATATTTAAATAGTTTAGAGCATAAGCTCGAATATGCTTTTTTGAATGGATTAGCAGAATGATGTAACACTGCTACCAAGATCATATTTTTTCCACCCAAGTGTAACCACTTACGTAATTAAGT
>NZ_MUFJ01000036.1:0-32028 GCF_001996245.1 Salinivibrio sp. MA607
GTTTTTAGCCTTAAGTGACAACTAAGTCATTAAATCGCTAGCCCAGGCATGGTGCGGATCTTCATGAGTTTTCCCTGGTTTGGGGGATTTTGCGAGGGAGTGGGCGGAAAGAGATGACGGAATACGGAGAAGAGCGGTCTTGTGCTTGCATTGGGGCTCTTGCTCTTTCCGTATTCCGTATTCCGTATTCCGTATTCGAGCTTTTAAATACAGATCACAGAAAAGGCAAGAATCTAGGACCCTAGGCTCTCATCTTCATCATTCCTAAACGCAAATCTTACCAGCACAATGGCGACGGCGAGCATGCCGCCGAGTAAGGTGGCGAGTACACAGATAAGGGCGCGTTTGGGGCCGGCTTTTTCTTCGGGGACAATGGCCGGATCGACGGTTTTAAACACAAATTCATCTTGCACTTCAGCCAGCATCAAGCTTTTGGTTTGCTCTTCAATCAGCTGATAGAACACATTCTGCATTTGCGTGAGGTTGGTGTTTTCTAGCTGTTGGCGCAAGTACGCAATATTGGTGTTAGTTTCTTGCAGCTTATCGGCTTTCATTCGCGCGTTAATCGCCGCCACCAACTTTTCTGTGACGCGTTTTGCCAGTATTGGCGATTCTGACTCAAAGCTAATGGTAACTAAGCCATTATCTTTTTGCTCGTTGATAGCCAGTAGCTGAGAAAACGCTTTGTAAAGCTCCCAGTCTGTGGGCGCTGCAGGCTTGTTCTCTCGAGCCCCTTCAGGTTTTAACCAGGTTTTTGTCTCAGGGTTATAACGCTCAGGGTCAATTACCCACTCGCCCGTTTCTTGGTCCCACGCCTCAGCAGCCAYTAGCGGCACTTCTAGCGCATTAGCATGCACAAACTCGCTAATAAACTGGCGTGATTTTAAGGTAGCGAGCGCTATTTGGGTTTCACTGCCGCCACCGCTGCCAAGGTTAACCCCAGCTAGTGATGCTAATCCACCCAGTTGCCCTGCCATACCGGCCAAGCCCCCACCACCGGATTCATTCGCCGGCGCCAACAAGGCTTCAGATTTGTAGGTATTGGGAAGATAAAGTGAGTAACCCACCCCACCGACTGCAAACACAAAGGTAATCGCAATGATCAACCATTTGCCTTGCCATAACGCGGCAAATAACTCGCGGAGGTCGATTTCGTCAGAATCTACCGGCTGCGAAAGCGGCGGGTAAGGGTAGTGTTCGATATTTTGCTTAGTCATAAACCATGAGGCAACAGAGACTAGAAACTAGAGACTAGAAACTAGGGTTCAGGTGCCATACCTTCCTTTGATTATTCAAGTTGCTACTTTGAGTGCGCGTTTGTGTCGTGTTATCAAGCTAGCAAGGATTTTTGCAATTTCTCTTGCTTCACGGACCATTGCCAAACCAGCTTCTCGTTCTATTTGTTCGGTTTTAATCGCGATTTGCAGCTGAGTAACCAATTCACCACATGAGCCTTTGGCGTAGTAGTAAAAGCGAACTTTTTCTTTTGATGTTTCGCGTTCTTCCCCTTCTGCAATATTTGAGGGTATTGATAGGGATGAACGAAACACTTGATCTTTAAGCGCAAAATTCTTGTTACGCTCAAATGTACTAAATACCGAACACGCTAATTTTGATGAGCGTTGCCAAACACTCAGTTTTTCAAACAGCATAAATTGAGACCTCTCGCCTTTGTGGCAAAGAATACAACTCATCCACTGTTTGTGTTTTTTGTCTTTACATTTCTGCGAGACACCGCTAGAGACTAGAGAACATTCTAGGGCCCGCTCTACGCTTTTCCTAGTCTCTAGTTTCTAGAAGCGAAGCGTCTAGTCTCTCCCTAGTTTCTAGAAGCGAAGCGCTCCGTATTCCCATTCCCGATTATCGATGACTGAATACAAAGTACGGAAAGAGCAAAAGACCAATGCGATCACGAGACTGCTCTTACCCGCTTTAATCTTTAACCGCTTGCCATGCTACGCCCATTTGGTAGAGGATTTGCGTGGCGGTGGAGGCGGTGCTTAGGCCGTCTAGGTAGTCGGTGTCGATTGGGACGATGATGGTGTCGCCGGGTTCGAGTTGTTTTTGACTACGGCTGAACCAGAAGCTGTTGTTGGGCATCATTACTGAGCCGTCGGCGCGGACAACGTAGATGCGGTCGGTGTCGGCTTGTTGTTTGGTGCCGCCGGCGGATTCGATGTAGTCGCTGACGGTCATGCTCGGTTCAAACAGTTGGTTTGAGGTGAATTGCACTTCGCCCATAATGCTGACCACCGGGTTTTTCGGCGGTACGTAGAGCTTATCGCCGTTTTCGATCATGATGTTGGCAACGTCGTCACCTTCAAGTGCGCGAGGCAGTGAAATCACCATGCGGCCAACGGCTTCGGCGTTTTGTAGCTCTTCGGCCAATGATAGGGCTTCTGACGGACTGGTTGTATATTGGGCGCTGCTGGTTTGACGGCGTAGCGCCAGGCTGCTGATTTCTTGTTGCAGTTGGCGGTTGAGCATTTTTAAGCGCTCTTCTTCTTGGCGCTTGAGTCGTTCACGGCTAAACACCGACCCTTTGGGGTAAGCGAATTCGGTTAGGCCGCCGGCGCGTTCAATCACGTCTTGAATGGTTTCGCCACGCTCAAAGGCATACACGCCAGGGAAGCGCACTTCGCCTTGTAGTTCAATGGTGTTGTTTTTATGCCAATTAGGCTTAGTTTTGATGTTAATCCGGTCTTGGCGATGAATAGCAAACTGCGGGCCCTCGCCTTTGATGGCTTTATTTAAATCCACCGGATAATGACGCACGGTCAAACGGCCCTCCACCACTTGGCGCCGTGAGATCTCGGCTTGCTTAACGTAGGCCGCTTCGGTCAGCCCACCAGCAGCATCGAGTAATTGCTCAAACGAGGCATTGGCCGGTAATGGGTACACGCCCGGGTATTTTACCGCGCCACCCAGCTCTACAATCGCAGCATTGTATTGATTGTTGGCTTGGTCTTTTAAGCGCTCGATGATTGGCTCAAGCTCTTGCTCGCGCAGTGAACGTTCGCCTTCGTCATCACGCTCTGCCAGTTTTTTCGCTAACTTTGATTCGTTTTGCTTGGTTTGGCTTTGTACTTCTGCGCCGGTTTCTGCATCAATGTAACTACCGCCATTGCCCTTTCGGTTAAGGCGTGATTTATCCACTTTTGCCGATTGACGTTGATCCCAGTATTGGCTGTCGATGCCGTTATTAAACACAAACACCTGGTCGCCTTGTTGCAAGCGCAAGTTATCTGGCGAGTTGGGGTGGTCAATGGCTTGGCCCAGTTTAAATTGCAACACTTCAATATTGCGCTCAGCGTCGATTTCGCGCACCACCAGCGCATAATTAAGATCGGCGGTGGGTTTTAGGTCGCGTTGGGCATTGCTGACCAGATCGGCAATGGTCATCCCCGGCTCAAAGTTGTAGGCCCCTTGGCGAACAACCTCACCACGAAGCACCACGGCGTTGTCGAGCGCGTCGTTGCTTTGGGCGATTTTAATGTCGTCGCCGTTTTTTACCGTAAAGGCTTGGCCTTTGCTGGTGCTCATGTCGAGGCTAAATTGCTGAATACCCGACTCGGTCACGCGTTTAACGCTAACGCTCGACAAGTATCCTTCTGGTAGTGCGCCGCCTGCCATATTGATGGCGCTTGCAAGGGTGGTTGGGCCATTCAGCTCATATAATGCTGGGCGCAATACTTCTCCCTCAACGGCGACTTGGGCGCCACGCGCAGGCACAAACAAGGTGTCGCCTTTGAGTAAGCGCACATCGTTGCTGCTGTCGCCGGCGAGGAGCAAGTCGTATAAATCTAAGGTTTCAATCACCTTGCCATTGCGCTTTAACTGAATATCACGCAATGAGCCACTGGTTTTGATCCCGCCACTGGCCAACAAGGCTTGGGTTACCGTGGTTAAGCCGTTAACAGTGTAAGCGCCGGGCTGTTTGACATCGCCCGCAAGATACACCTGCATGGTACGCATGGCACCAATATCAACGGTAACATCCACGCCAATCACGCGCTGCTCGAACATGGCTTTGATTTGTTCGCGCACTTTACCGAAGGTCTCGCCAGCGACTTGCATCGGGCCATATTTAGGGAAATGGATGTTGCCATCACGCTTGACGGTGAGATCGTATTGCTGGTTTTCTTTACCAAACACTTGAATATCAAGGGTATCACCTGGGCCGATTTGATAATCGCTTGGCAGTGGTAAATCATCGACCGACGCCATGGAGGCGGGTTTGCCATCAAAAAAGGCATAACCGAAAGGTTTGAGTGTGTCGTCGTCTTGGCTTGAGGCCTTGCCGGGGTGGCGTATGTTATCCGATTGGCTTTGCTCACCGCCGATGCGCTCGGGTGTTTCGGGGGTGGTATTCGCATTTTGCTGTTCGTTATCACTGCTGCTTGTCGATAAGCTATCAAGATCCACACCGTACTGGCGTGCAAGCTGCTCTTGTTGTGCGCGGGGTAGTTGCTTTAACTGTTGCAGCTGGCTGGCGGTTGGTGTGGCCGCCTCGGCGTGCGGGGCTGTTGTGAGCATCGCCGCGCCCAGTAACAGAGCGGGGGCACAGGACAATAGCGCGGGGGCACAACGGGTCAGGCCGCGCATAATAGTGGCGCCTAATGGCCGCCCGGTTGAAGATGAAAGCGTTAACATAGTGAGCGTGATCCGTACTTATTATTCACAGTGATAGTTGATATCAGCGGTCGTTGTTATCAGTCATTGCAGGTTAAGCGGCGATTAAAACCGCATCTGATATTTGAGCCAAACTCGTGTATTGGCGTCTGCCACATTGGGCGCGTCGTCATCGGTTTGGCTGGCGCCTAGGGTGACCATGACCGTTGCCACCGGCAGACGATAGCTGGCTTCAATTTCGTGCCAGTTGTGAGTGGCTTGTTCCCGATCCGCCAGCATTAATTTAATCGCATGATCGTTATTGAACTGGGTATACACTGCCACCGAACGACTGTTATCTAATCCATATGTGGTGCTGTTGCCACCGAGTTGATCGGAGGATAGCTGTTGGTCCACCGCTGGGGTATTCGCCAACGACGACTCAAAGCCATCGTGGGTGGTTTGCTGCTCAAGCACTAGACGCACGCTTTGTCGCGCGATCTCGGTTTGACCACTCCAGCCAATTAAGCTGGTTGCCAACTCTTGGCCTTGGTAGTTGCTGGCCAGTTCGGTATAGAGTGCGTGAGCAACCGGCCAATCAAAGGCGGGCAAGGCGAGTTTGGCATCCCATGCCCATTGTTCGCTGATTTGGCGCTCGCCGTTTGGATCTTGCCATTTTTGATAGCTGACCCCGTGTTGAAACTGGCGAATCGGCTGGCTAACCAAACGTGCTGCCCAGTGGGTGTCGTAACCGGTTTTGTCTGGTAATTGGTAGACGGTGTCGAGCGACCAGTATCCTAATACGGGAAGGTAATCACCTAGATAGCTGAGTGAGGCGCTGGGCGCGGGGGACGACTGATTGCCCCATATGAGATTGTGTTGCCAGCCTTGTCCCCACCAGCGGTCGATTTGGCCAAGCGTAAATAACCAACGGCCGTCGTTTAATGCTAAATAAGACCCCTGCCAGGTGTATTCTTTATCGCCATTCGCGTCTCGGCGATATTGGTTAGCGACTTTAAAGGCAAAACGATTACTCATGTATTGGTACGCCGAGCCGATTAGCCATTCATGCCGCGGGGTGTCACCGTAGTCTAGAGCGGTGGCCGGGTCATTGGCCCAATATAGGTCAAACTCAATCGGCGCACGATTAAATTTCGCGGCATGCGCGCGGTAGCGGACGTGGTTGCGGGCGGTATTAAGCATGTCATCACGCGCCGTCATCCGTGCCGATTGGCCCGTGTTGGCGTGTTGACGTGGCGCTGTGTCATCGTAAAAGCTTGACCAGCGTAACGGGTAGTGGTTAATCGGCCCGTTGAGCTCACCGGCATCGGACAAGGCGGTAAGATCAGCGCGCAGAAAAGGGTCGTTGGCCTCAAGCCATGGCGACGCCGCCACCGATGTGCTCATCAGCAGCACCAGCATCGCCAGGGTTTGACCGTAGCCAAGCTGAAGCGATGTAAAGTTCATCCGTTTTGAACATGTCATAAGTGATTTAACAACGCTGCAAATGTGAGAAGAAATGACTGTACGCTCACGGGCTAGCCGTGCCATTTGGATACGCTACCGCCCGGAGGTGTCGCTCCCCTGTGCGCGGTGATTGGTTTTTTTGTCCTATTTTTGACAATTTGAGTGACGCCTTTATGACACCAAACCGCTATCCGTCTCGTATATTTACACTCTGTGCAACGCGCTGCTATTGGCATCCAGTGTCGATTGGATACGCTACCGCCATGAGGTGTCGTTCCCCTTGTACGCATTTGCGGTTTGTGGCTGTCACTCTATTTATTCAGCACTGCCCGACACGGTAACACGCGTTTGCTTACTCGCTGCCCAGTACAGTGCGTCAAATGTCTGACGTATTCTACATAGCTCAGCGGTCATTTAAAGTGAAAACCGATGAGAAATCACTTGATAAGATCAGTTTGACTGTTTTGTCGTCAACTCTGTTGGAAAAAGAAGGGATAGATCACGGAATGGGGAAAACTAGGGACTAGAGGCTAGGGAAAGCAGCCTCGTGCTCGCATCCGGGTTTTTGCTCTTTCTGTACTCTGTATTCCATCATCGGTATTCGGGATCTTGAATACGGAGCGCTGCGCTTACGGACTACGGAATACGGAATACGGAATACGGAATACGGAATACGGAAAGAGCGTATCGTGCCAGCTCTGGTAGCTAAAGTTCCTAGGGCCTAGGATCCTAGGTCCTAGGAACTGCCCTGCGCGCCATCCGACATTAAAGTCAATATTGGCGCCGGTGTTATAATTGGCGCCAATCGTGACAGGCGCAGTGCAACTGGCGCCCAAGCAGCCTCGTGCTCGCATCAGGGCCTTTGCTCTTTCTGTGCTCTGTTCAGTCATCGGTATTCGGGAGCTTGAATATCGCGTAGGTCGGCATAAGCGCCTTCTCGATCACACAAGCTTGGTGTGATTTGCGCCGCGCGCCATCCGACATTAAAGTCAAATTTGGCGCCGATCGTGACAGGCGCAGTGCAACTGGCGCCCAAGCAGCATCGTGCTCGCATTGGGGCATTTGCTCTTTCTGTGCTCTGTTCAGTCATCGGTATTCGGGAATGGGAATACGGAATACGGAAAAAGCGTATCGTGCCAGTTCTGGTAGCTAAAGTTCCTAGGGCCTAGGATCCTAGGTCCTAGGCACTGCTTTATCCATTTAACATCGCGCCTAGCGCTTGCTGGCTGTCGGGTTCTCCATGGATTAAGTGGATCTGCTTTGGGGGCGGTTGGATGCCTTGCACGAAGTTGACCAGGTCATTTTGATCGGCGTGGGCGGAGTAACCGGAAATTGTGTGGATTTGCGCGTTAATCCTGACAGGGATATTGTCTATCCACACTTGTTGGTTGCCTTGCTGAATATCGCGGCCGAGGGTGTGTTGGGCTTGGTAGCCGGCAAAAATCACATCGGTGCGTTTGTCTTCAAGTAACGCGGCAAGATAGTTCATGATGCGACCACCTTGGCACATGCCGGAGGCGGCGACCACAATGGCCGGCTCACCGGTTTGTTTTAGGCGGTTCACCAGTGCTATGTGCTGGCTGTGTTCATCAATGGTGATGCACTGCTCAAAGGCTAGCGGGTGGCGGTGTTGGTTCAGTTTGGTTTTTGCCTCTTTGCTCCACAGCTTTTTAAACTGGCGATAGTGACGGGTCACTTTTTGCGCCATCGGCGAGTCGAGAATGATGGGGAGCGCATCATCAAGCTGCTTTTGGTGAATAAGCTGCTCGATATCAAACAATAGCTCTTGGGTGCGCCCGACACTGAACGCGGGGATCAATATCGCGCCACCGTCTTCGAGTGACCGTTGAATAATCGCCTCGAGCCGCTGAGCGCGCATGGCGACGGACTCATGGGTTTTATCGCCGTAGGTGGATTCTAAAAACAAGATATCGGCACGGCTTGGCGGGGTTGGATCGGGCAACAATGGCGTGTTGCTGGGCCCTAAATCGCCAGAGAACACTACGCGCTGCTCGTCGGGCAGTTTTAATTCGACATAGGCCGAGCCCAAAATATGTCCGGCCGGTTGCAAGCGCAAGTAGGTCGCAGGCTGCCCTTTTTGCTTAGGCTTTAGCCGATGCCAAGTATGGTAAGGCAGCGTCACTGTTAACTGACGGATACGGTCGAGTACGCGCTGACGATGGCCATAACCCATATTAAGTCGCAGTTTTAAAGTGTCATCAATCAATAGCGGTACCAGAGCGGCGGTGGCCTCGGTGCAATAAATGGGGCCGTTAAAGCCAGCCGCCAATAGCCAAGGCAGCAAACCGCAGTGGTCGATATGGGCATGCGTGAGGATCAATGCATCAATACGTTTGCCGTTGAGGTTTACCCTCGCCTCTCGCGCGTCATCACCTTGGTATTGGCCGCAGTCAATCAGCAAACGTAAGCCGCTTGGTTTTATATCCACTTGGTGACAAGAGCCCGTCACGGTTTGATAGCCACCATGGTGGGTGACAGTGAGGGTGTCGGTGTTGATTGAGGTTTTTAGTGAGGTGTTGGGCGAAGTGTTGGGCATAGTTACGTCCTTGTTGGGAAGGGCCTAAGGGCCTAGGGTCCTAGATCCTAGGTCCTAGAAAAAGAATACGGAGTACGGAATACGGAATACGGAATACGGAAAGAGACTAGACGCTTCGCTTCTAGAAACTAGAGACTAGGAAGAGCGTAGAGCGTAGAGCGTAGAGCGGGCCCGAAGATGTTTTCTAGTCTCTAGTCTCTAGTCTCTAGTCTCTAGTCTCTAGTCTCTAGTCTCTAGTCTCTAGTCTCTTATCATCTTATCCATCATCTGTTCTATCAACGGGCTTGGGTGGTTGTTGTCGTCGGTGAGAAAGTATGTGTGTCCCCAGCTTGGGTCGAAGTGGTCGTTAAAGGCGTCGCAGTCGGTGACGGTCACTTTGTTGACGGGGAGCGCGTCGAGGTTTTCGGGGCCGGTCATGCCCAGGCGGCGGGTGACGGTGCGGTGACGTACGTTCACCACTTTTGACGCGGCCATGGCGATATCGTCGGCGGCATAATAGACATGCACTTGTTTGGCGGCATCGAGGACGGCCCTGCCCGGCTGGTGCGGCTCTAGCGCTTGGTTATCAACATCGGCGGCGATCATAAAGATATGCCGAAACCATTGTGGCATGGTGTCGAGCCCGGCATGTTGGTGCCAATGAGTAAAGGTGCTGATGAGCGTGCGGTTGCCCATGGAATGCGCGAGCAGGTTCATGCGCCGTTTGCACGGATTGGTTTGTTGCTCGGGGGCGCGGCGCCAGTCATCAAACATCGCCAGTAAGCGGCTAAACGCCAAGCCTGACGCGGTGGCGGCAAGTTGGTCGTCCCAGTAATCATCAATCGCGCCGAGCCGGCTATCGTCATCACATGGCCAAATAATCGGCACCACCAGTATGGCGTTGGGTGACAGGCGATCAAACTGGTGTTGTAAGGTCTCCGCTATCGGAAAGATGTGACTTTCCATTTGGTTGTTATAACCATGGAGCAAAAAGAGTATTTGGGTATGCGTGGGTAAGGCTTTCAGTTTGGCCATAAACGGCGCAGCGGTGATCTCTTGGTATTCACCCTGCCCGGCGCGTTGGCAAAAATACACCCACTTTGAGATGTCGGTATTTTGGTGATCAAAGCTTAGCCAGCGACCTGGCTCACTGGTCGGCCCTTGTTCGGGTATACGGCTGGTAATAAATAACATGGCATCATCCACCGGTTATGAATGTGCGGGGGAGGATAAGCGAGGTAGGTCTTTGAGCAGTATGGTTTTTGGGGGATTTTGCGAGGGAGGATACGGAAAGAGTCGAGACGCTTCGCTTCTAGAGACTAGAGACTAGAGACTAGAAAAAGCAGCCTCGTGCTCGCATCGGGG
Organism: Salinivibrio sp. MA607; assembly: GCF_001996245.1. Lineage (NCBI taxonomy): Bacteria > Pseudomonadati > Pseudomonadota > Gammaproteobacteria > Vibrionales > Vibrionaceae > Salinivibrio > Salinivibrio sp. MA607. The sequence goes on from NZ_MUFJ01000036.1 coordinate 9,980, forward strand.
CTTTTGCTCTTTCTGTACTCTGTATTCAGTAATCTGTATTCGGGAATTGGAATACGGCAAGAGCCTATCGTTCCAGCCCTGGTAGATAAAGTTCCTAGGGCCTAGGATCCTAGGTCCTAGGAACTGCTTTGCGTTTTTCCCTCAATCCGCGCCGAATAAGTCGCGGGTGTAGACTTTGCTTTCTACATCACGGATCTCGTCGACCATGCGGTTGGCGACAATCACGTCGGCGCGTTGTTTGAAGGTATCCAAGTCTTTGATCACGTCTGAGTTAAAGAAGGTGTCTTCTTCAAGCACGGGCTCGTACACCACCACGTCAATGCCTTTGGCTTTAATGCGTTTCATGATCCCTTGGATGGCTGAGGCACGGAAGTTATCTGAGCCCGACTTCATTACCAAGCGATAGACGCCGACGACTTTAGGTTCACGCTTGATGATCGCATTAGCAATAAAGTCTTTGCGGGTGGTGTTGGCGTCAACAATGGCTTGAATAATGTTGTTGGGCACGTCTTGGTAGTTAGCCAGCAGTTGGCGTGTGTCTTTCGGTAAGCAATAGCCGCCGTAGCCAAATGAGGGGTTGTTGTAGTGATCGCCAATGCGTGGGTCTAGCCCTACCCCTTCGATAATCTGGCGCGCGTCCAAGCCGTGGGATTCGGCGTAGCTGTCCAGCTCGTTAAAGTAGGCCACGCGCATCGCCAAGTAGGTGTTGGAGAACAGCTTCACCGCCTCGGCTTCGGTGGAGTGGGTAAACAAGACCGAGATGCCCGATTTGACTGCGCCTTGCTGTAACAGGGTCGCGAATTGACGGGCGCGCTCGGATTGCTCGCCGACAATGATTCGTGATGGATATAAGTTGTCGTAAAGCGCCTTGCCTTCGCGCAAGAACTCGGGTGAGAAGAGGATATTTTCGCAGTCCATCTTGCGTTTAATGTCTGCGGTATAACCGACTGGCACGGTCGATTTGATCACCATCACCGCATCGGGGTTAATCGCCATCACATCTTTAATCACTGCCTCGACTGAGCTGGTATTAAAGTAGTTGGTTTCGGGGTCATAGTCCGTAGGGGTGGCAATGATCACAAAGTCCGCGCCTTGGTAGGCCTTTTCTTTGTCGAGTGTCGCGGTAAAGTTGAGTGGCTTTTCTGCTAAAAACTGTTCGATTTCGGCATCAACAATCGGTGATTGTTGGTTGTTAAGCAGGTTGACCTTTTCTTCTACGATGTCGAGTGCGACCACTTCGTTATGTTGCGCCAGTAGCATGGCGTTTGACAGGCCAACGTAACCTGTTCCAGCAACTGCAATTTTCATTGGTTTTCCTTAGGTAATGTCTGGAAAAATGGTATCACGTGGGGGGCTCTAGGGGAAAGGTCCTAGGTCCTAGACGATAGAATACGGGAAAGAGACGAGACGCTTCGCTTCTAGAAACTAGAGGCTAGAGACTAGGTAAAGCAGCCTTGTGCCCGCATTGGAGTTCTTGCTCTCCCGTATTCAGTACTCCGTATTCGGGAAGTTGAATACGGAGTGCTGCGGTTACGGATTACGGAAAAGAGCAAGAAAGGCTCGAGACCCTTTAACCTGGGCCCTAGGGATTACTCGTCGATATTTGATAGTGATCGATGATTTTCTTCTGTTGTGCCAGTTGCTCTCGCTCGTAGGTGGTGAAGAGCACGGGCAATGAATCACACTTAGGTCACTATTATCAGTAATACTTGGATCGTTGTGTTCTGCCATTAACGCAGCGAGGGCTTGCTGTTGATCGGTGTTGTCGTTGGTGTACATTACGCTGATGTCATAGTTAGATAATGTACCCGCATTATTTATAACGGCATTAACATCGTTGTCATCAAACATCGGAATAGTTTGCTGCGCATTTGCCTCAGCGTAGATAACGTGTGTGACTGTTGTTGAGCTATTTGTGGCTTGGTAGGCAATCCGTTGGATGCCCGCTTGGCCGTCAGCAGCGTTGCCATAGGCTGTTAACATTCCACTTCCATCGATATTCGCGTTTGTCTGTTGTGGAACTGTGACACTATCTGCCAGATCCGTACGACCTAATCCCGCGTGTAGTTGCGTATCAGACAATTGTTGCGCGGTCGATAGTTGCCATTGATCACCTGAAGCGTCAACGCTTCCTTCTGCGATTAAAAAGTAATCTAGATTACTATTGTCTGGATCATAGCGGTAGGTGATGGTGTCATTCGCACTGTGGGGCAAGTTTTGCCAAATATAGGGCGTTTGCTGGTAGTCGACGTAGAGACCGGCAGAGGTTAAGTCGTAGGTGCTCGCAGGGGCTATCCAGCTGTTGCTTTCGATTAGTTTGTCAAGCTCCTCTGTAGTATTATTGGACAGATTAAAGAATTTGTAATCTGTGATTTCTCGGGGCTCTTCGATGTCAGTGATATCAGAATTAGAAGGATCACCCGCAGATTTTTCTGCATATCCTACCCCTAATGCACTCCTAAATACTCTGCTGACCGTTTTCGCGCCAAAGTTTGATGAAAGCGCTCGCTTATCTGGCGTTGTGATACCAACGCTATGCGCATCAGAGCCAATGGAAACATCAACCCTAACATTTGAATACTCTCGTTCACCCGGTTTGGTTGCGCCTGAGGTTACGCATCGATCATTATTACTGACGCTGTCGACAGGGTAACCAAATAGTACAGACTGGCTTAGTGCATTTTTCTGATAGGATACCGCACGGATATCGTCCGCTTTTGCCAGAACAAACGAAACATACCCCTCTTCTGGAACAATTGACTGATTAATGCTTAATTTATTCGATCCGATATCATAGGTGTCAGTCACGCTACCTAGCTTATCTTGTATGAGAATCGTTCCAGTCGTGTTACTACCACTTATTACCTGATCTTTGGTTGCGAGTATTTGTTTTCCATCTTGTTTTTCGCCATAGACAGCACAATTGCTATCAGGAGATGACTTTGCATAAATAGCTGCAAACTCAAAGGTATACTTAGGCGTTGGCTTGGGCTGGCTGCTGCCGCTGTCGTCGCTGCCGCCGCCGCAGCCGGATAAGGTTAAAGGGATAAGAATCGCTAAAAGCTGTTTGTTAAACATGGTTGATACTCTTTTGATTTTTGAGCCAATCTGGCGGCAAGTGCTTGCCTTTGAATGTCTGATAGCGTGATTTATGCAAAAAGTGAGCCGGATCTATTTGGTTGTCACCACTGATAGGTATAACCAATTGCAACATTAATCACGCTCGCTTGCTGATAGTCGGTGTTGTCAGCTTTTACCGCTAAATGAATACCGTGACTCGCAAGCTTTGCGCCCCATGATTGCGTTTGCGGTGTATAGCTGATTTCCGTGTAGACCCGTTGGTTCCACTGTCTACTCCACTCAACATCTACCAAATACAAGTCACCAACACTGAATAGCTTGGTCGATATGGATTGATCATCAACTATGTATGCGAGCCTAGTATGATATTTAGTAGGTAGCGTTTGGATATGGTCTTGGTAGCCTAAAATCGCTTTTGCCGCAGGCCTGACCGAATCAAAGCCATTATCGTCGGTGTCAACACGCGCAGAGTTCGCTTCGGCGCGGTTATAGGGCGCATCAACCCAGCTAATCCTGCTATATACATCTTGCGCATAAAAAGAGAACAGCCCTTGTTCATGAAACAACCACGTAAATCCGAAATCGGTCGTGTATGCATAATCACTCTTAGGCGCTCGCATGTCATAGCCAAGTAATTCATCTTCTGTGAATGAATAGTCAAGATAAAGTTGGCCTTGATAGTTTTTTTGACTTCTTTGGGTAAAGTCCCCCCATAACTTACCATCCATAAGCTCTTTTGCGTTTAAATAGCTAACGGCAAAATGGGTGTGGAAGTTATCGGTTATGCTTGGTGAGTAAGCTAACTTTATACCTTCACTTATCAGGTGATTAGCTTCAAGGTATATATTATAGTTATTGTTTTTATCTAAGTCTTCGCGATTAGTCGTTTGTGCATGGACTTTTAATGTGTCTGAACTGTAGTCTAAATACCATTCATAACGAGAGAATATCGCGAGCGATATATCTTGATAGCCGACACCAAGCTCTGCTTGGTTGAATGTGTATGCATATTCGGAGCCATAATCGTACTTCCCTTTATTTCCCTTTACTAATTGATAGACAGAATTATCTTCCACATATCCGCTGGCCACCACATTGGAAAAAACCTGCCATTCTTTATCTTGATGTGGAATTGGATACAAGCTCAAGTTTGATGCCAACAAAGTTGCTGTTAACGACATATTTTTCTCTCTTGGTTATTTAAAAAGCCACAACATTGGTTCGTTGTGGCTTTTTTCTCGTCATCAACTTGAACGATTAAAACAAGGTATTGAGTTCGAACTTATCATTACCTAGTGCATAGTTAACTAAAATAACATCATTTTTGGGCTCTTCGATTTTAGCAACAGCTTTACCTTTGACGGTAATTTCGCCAGCCGTCTGCCCTTCTTCATTTTCATAAAGCGTCATCGTGGCGTTGTCGTCAGTGATCACTATTTTTGTTGGATCATCACTTTCGGGATCAATTAGTGTTGTTAGATCTAGCTCGTTTTCATTATATTTAATCTCACTGCTCACATCATATCGAAGCAACGATGGCCGTGTCACTGTTGCAGATAGACGTGCTTCTTGTTGCTGATCTTTGTCTTTATCCAGCACCGTTGACAGACTTGCTGTTATACTCCCTCTAAGGTAGTTATTTCTGTCCTCTGCGACATAATTACCATCATTATCCATACCCGTGCTAAGACCCGAGTCGCTATCGCTGCTTTGTGAGTTGCTATAGGCGTACTCGTTTACATCTAGCTTTTCTCCCCAGTGCCTCCATATTTCTGATGTTTGTTCAAAATAAACAATACCGTTGGGGTTATTAAGCTCGACTGCTAGCTTAGCAGAGAGTGTCGCGGTAGTTGTTTCTAGTCTTCCATCAAAGGTTGTGTTGATTGCCGCTGCAGTAAACTCAGATTCTTTTTGACTCTGATATTCGTCTTCGTAAATGCTTGAGTCATCAGCATCAGCTTCGAACTGACTTTGACTGTTTTTATCTATGCTCTCGCGTACATCTTTGGCATCCAGAGTAATATTACCGGTGAATGTTACACCATTGACAAGATCCATTGTTCTTAGACGAACATTATTTAAATCGACTTTAATATCTCTAAGCGAGTTATCTTCAGACGTAGAGGAGGTGTGTTCTTGCCCTGTGAGCTCCTGCCAATTCCCATTCTGAGAATCGGTGGAGCTAATCCCGTCTTGATAGTTACTTTCAGAACTGAAGTTGAGATCTTGGACGACTAAGCGACCTGCATTTTCTGTGTCACCACCACTCGACAATATAACATCTGACTCTTGTGAACGAAAAGAGACTATCGTGATATTACTGTTAATCGTCTCATCTTCAGTCCACTTTTCACAAGAAACCTCTTTTTGATCGATATCTGACGTGCATGGCTCGTTCTCTAAATGGTTATAATCTATATCTAGTGTGCCACGTACAATAAGCTCAAGGTTATCAGTCTTTATCTTATAAGTTTGCGTTGTTTCATCTACCGCCACCTCATATTTTGATAGTTCATTGCTCGTATCGGGATCCATTTTATTAACAACTGCCAATAGACCGTCCAACAAGCGTTCGATTGCTGTGTTAGTGTCGTCTTCGACTAGGGGATCAATTTGAGAAAGATCATTTTCGAAGTTATTGAAAGCAAGGCTCAGCTTTCCATCTTCTTGGCTGGCATCTAGAACAGTCCGTATTTTAGTGACAAGTGACTTGGCAGCCACGAGCGAGTCACTCTCGATGCTATCAAGCACTTCATTATCTAACTTTATTTGCTCATCTTTCTTTTCTTTTTTTATTTTATCGAAGACAGTTGCATCTATGTCTACGTTTTCTTCTTTTATTTTTTTAACTATTTTTTCGTTTATAGTTTCTGTCTTGTCTAATATCGTATCTCGTTTCTGTTTTGAAACTCTGTCACCATCTTTAATTTCATTGATAACATCATACGCTTTATCATTCGCTTGTTTTTTTAGTAATTCTTCACCAATCACAGCATTAATCTGAGAAATAAATACATCTTCAGAATCGCCGGCATCGACTGCCTGTTTAACTTTTTCAGGGTCGGTGATATCTACTCCACCCTTCTCTCTTATAGTCTCTGAAGAGAGGCCTAGTGCATTCGCTACTAGCTTTTCACCGGCATCAATGGTCGATATTTCAACTTTATCTAATTGGTTGAGACTCTTCACTCTTTTTGTGATCGTATCACTGATTGGTGTAATATTCGCAGTAACAGCATCGGAGTTGGAAGAAATAATTGCTGTTAGCTTAAAGGATTCTTTAACATCAAAGAATTCGCCAAACTCTTTACCATTATCTAGACAGGTCTGGTAATCACACTTCATTTGCGTAATGATATTACCATTATCATCCTTTATTGGTGATAGCACCATTAATATAGATTCGTCTTTTGGCACATCACTAATATTAAAGCGTCCTAGATCATTGGTTTCTCCTTGCTTAATAATAGAGTCTGCACAACTTTCGGTATCTAAGTTTGCTTTGGATGCCTCACAAAGCGTTACTTGACCGTTTTTCACAATCCCTTTGTTGGCAGTCCCTGACACGGTGGCGTTAGAGGAGGATACAGAGGATGAGCCTGCCGAGTCACTATCTGTGCAGCCAGTCAGCGCTAAACTGGCCAAGATAGCACTCGTTAGAAGTGTTTTTTTCATATGCATTGCCTTTTTTTATTTACAACCGAAAATAATAGTAAACAAAAATATGCAAAATATCACTGTATATTGCGTGATAGTTATCACACTTATACCAAGAGATCGAGAGTGTCTACTCGTATCAACTGTCACTTTTATATCAGTAGGTTACGATATGTGTTTAATTAATCGTAATTTAGTCAGTGTTTCTGTTAACGAATAATCGTTTACTTATAAATCAATAGGTAGTGCTTTTATAAATACGCCAAGTCATAAAGAGTCTATACAAGATGTGGTCGCTCTCCTGAGGGCAAACACAAGCGGACAAAATCATCAAACGCCTACTGTTTTGTGAGTTAACCCAAGGCCAAGCGTTGAAGAGCTTGCGTGTTAACATACATTGAGATCATTAATTATCGATGAGTGAGCTAGCTAGCATCAAAGGTGCCTTATTCGCTCTTTTTAGCCACTGCACATAGCAAAAAACCGCCACGAGGGCGGTTTTTTTAATGATGGCGGTGAGAGAGGGATTCGAACCCTCGATACGTTGCCGTATACACGCTTTCCAGGCGTGCTCCTTCAGCCACTCGGACACCTCACCATATTGTGTGTTAAACGACGTTTTATGCTGGGTGACTGTATAGCCCGCTGTCACGTTAACGGGGCGTACTATAGAGAGTTGCCGCGTTGGGGTCAAGGTGTTGGTGATAGGTTTAGGTTTAAATGGCTATTCCATCACCAAAAGTATTTATACGGGTCAAAAATACAGGTTCGACAACCCGTTGAGATCACTAGTATGAGGCGTGCGACTTGCGACCCAATAGAAGCAAGCAACAGTGAAAGCTGTTAAACTCGGCACACACATCGAATACGAATGAGAGCCTGATGACTTTATCCGAATTCCTTACCCAACATGCTGATAGCGAGCAACTGCTCAACGAGATGCAAACCCGTGGTGTGGTCACCGCTATGGCGGCCGCGCCCCATGTGATTAGCCCGAGTGAGTGGCTCCCCGTGATGTGGGGTGGCGACGAGCAAGCACCGTTTGAGAGCCATGAGCAGTTTGAGCAGTACGCGAACCTGATTGTTGATATCTGGAACGCACAGCGCCAGCAGCTTTTAGAAAAGAACTGGCAGTGGCCGGAAGGCTGTTTGTTGGATGACGCTGAGATTGTCAATCAAGCGACGCGCGACTTCGCCGAAGGGTTGCTGCAAGGCTGGAGCCTGACCCGGGATGATTGGGAAACGCTGATGCCGGAAAACACCGATGGTAATGCCCTACTCGGTGGCGTAGTGCTGTCTATTAGCTTGCTTTACGATCCCGAAACCGCGCTTTCCACCATGGAAGCACAAGGCGCGGAAGAGCTGGCACAGTTTGAGGAAATCTTCAACGCCATGCCGACTATGTTGTGTGGTCTTACCCACCACGGCGCGGCGTTGGCGGAGGATGCGGAGTAAATAACCGGTGGTGCCATTGGTGTAGGTGACACAAGCCCCTGCACGATGTTGGATGGGTGTAGATTGCCAACGGGCGCCTGTCACGATCAGTGCCAAATTTAACATCGGTGCCGAATTTAACCGCCGATGTCGGATGGCGCCGTGCAACGGGCGCGCGGCGAAAATCACACCAAGCTTGCGCGATCGAGAAGGCGCTTATGCCGACCTACGCCTGGTTTATATATCGATGATCCCATTGGCGACGATGACACAAGCCCCGGCGCGATGTTGGATAGGTGTAGATTGCCAACGGGCGCCTGTCACCATCGGTGCCAAATTTAACATCGGTGCTAAATTTGGCCGCCAATGTCGGAGGCGCGCTTTGGCTTAGGTATTCATGATTAACACCGCCCCAGCGCTTGTCCGACCTACGCCTGGTTTATATATCGATGATCCCATTGGCATTGTGCTGGCGCCTGCCGACCTACAGATTGTTTAGGTAATATAGACAACTTGCTGCCACTAATGAGCTTCTAATGCTTTATAAAACTCAGGGTTATCTTTAATAGTGTGAAGCACCTTCGCCGCTAAGCCTGAGGGGTTACGACGCTTATTTTCCCAGCTTTTTACTGTCTCTACGCTCACGCTCATTGCTTTGGCAAACTCAGAGCGAGATACATTCAGAATATCTTCACGAATAGCCTTAACGTCTTCAATGGCATAAGAAGTAACACGAGAGGGCTCCATGTTTTCTTTCTTGATTTCGACCGCCTCTTCAAGGGACGTCTTTAGATCTGCAAAAATACTCATTCCCCATTACCTCGAAGTTGTTTAACTAGTTCTTTCAATTCATCATCAGATGCGAGTACAGTAATTAATCTGGTAAATGTTGGGGTCTCAATAAAATGGAGTGCGTGGCTCACGTTTGGAGCTCCTTATACCTTATAGTATGTGTACTAAGTACCCAATGTCAATATAGCCTAACGAAACAATGGGTACACAGTACACTAAGAATGTGTTCGTTGATGCACTGCGCCTGTTACGTTCGGCGCCAAATTTGACCACGATGTCGGATGGCGCGCGGCCCACATTGTGATACTTATTGGCACTGTGCTGGCGCTTATGCCGACCTACGCCTGATTTATATATCGGTGGTTCCATTGGCGTAGGTGACACAAGCCCCGGCAAGATGTCAACTATGATGCACTATGCCAACGGGCGCCTGTCACGATCGGTGCCAATTTTAACCACGATGTCGATGGCGCCGTGCAACGGGCGCGCGGCGGAAATCACACCAAGCTTGTGCGATCGAGAAGGCGCTTATGCCGACCTACGCCTAGTTTATATATCGATGATTCCATTGGCGACGATGACACAAGCTACGGCACAACAAACACCTTCGATCTTGTTTCGCGGCTGAATTCTAATTTATTGTAATGAAACTTGATTCCTGCCTTGGGTTCGCGTCACTTGATCGTATGTGAAGGTGGCAAAAGAGAGCCTGGAATGCGGTATCGGAGAAATTATGCACATGGTGGCACGTATTTTTTTACGGTAAATCTACACGACAGAGAGATGCAATTGCTCACGGAGCATATAAGGTTACTGCGTTCAGCGGTGGCAACCGTCAAAGCGTCTCGTCCTTTTCAAATCGATGCTTGGGTCGTTTTACCTGATCATTTACATGCTATTTGGACGCTTCCCAACAATGACTCAGATTATTCAACCAGGTGGCGCGAGATAAAGAAGCTATTTACTAAAAGTGTGTCCCGAATTGATAAGCGACTCGTTACAGGAAAAGGGATGGTATGGCAAGATCGATTTTGGGAGCATACAATCAGGGATGAGCGAGATTTTAAGCATCATTTTGATTATGTGCATTTCAATCCGGTTAAACATGGTTGGGTTGAGCGCGTCGTTGATTGGCCGTATTCCTCATTTCATCGTGAAGTTAAAAGAGGGATTTATCATCCCTCGTGGAATTTGTGTTGAGCAATTATCGATGCAGAACGATAATTTAAACGTCGATGATTCCATTGGCGTAGGTGACACAAGCCCCGGCAAGGTGTCAACTATGATGCACATTGCCAACGGGCGCTTGTTACGATCGGTGCCAAATTTAACATCGGTGCCAAATTTGGCTTTCATGTCGGATGGCGCGCGGCGAAAATCACGCCAAGCTTGTGCGATCGAGAAGGCGCTTATGCCGACCTACGCCTGGTTTATATATCGATGATCCCATTGGCGTAGGTGACACAAGCCCTTACGCGATGTTGGATATGGGCACATTGCCAACGGGCGCCTGTCACGACCGTTGTCAAATTTAACATCGGTGCCAAATTTAACATCGGTGCCAATTTTGACCACAATATCGGATGGCGCCGTGCAACGGGCGCGCGGCGGAAATCACACCAAGCTTGTGCGATCGAGAAGGCGCTTATGCCGACCTACGCCTGGTTTATGTTTTGGTGGTTGTGTCGGCGTATGACAAAATTCGGGTACCGATTCCCTAAACCTGCAAGGAGGTGAAAATGACGGATACACATCTAGAGCGCTGGCAACTTCGACTTCAAAACCTGGTTAAAGCACAATGTCGACTTGAAAGCGCTTGCGGACAAGAAAGCTATAATGAACTTGAGCTGGCCGGCCTCGTGCAAACCTTTGAGTTTACGTTTGAGCTCACATGGAAAACCTTAAAAGATTTATTAAGCTACGAAGGGTTTGATGTTGCATCGCCGCGCAGTGTTATTCGCACAGCGTTAGAAGCCAACCATCTGTCGTCAGATCAGTGTGAAACCTTGCTTGACGCGCTAGTAAAACGAAATTTGCTTTCGCATACTTATGACGAGCAAAATGCCCTCGAGGCGCAAAGACTGATCGTTAAACATTATGCCCCTGTTATTGCCGAGATCATGCGTTATTTGGAGAATAAAAGTGGACAATAATGCCACGTTCTTGATGGAGATAGGGTTAAAACCGCATCAATTTCAACTCATCCAGGATATGGTAATTAGCCACCCTGGCGTCCAACATGCCTGGATCTTTGGCTCTCGCGCAACCGGCACATTTAGAGATAATTCTGATATCGATATCATGCTTGAGGGTAACGCATTAACATTCGATGATCTCGCAATAATACAAGATAAACTCGAGCAATCGACGCTTCCCTTCACCGTTGATATCGTACTCAAACATCAAACCCACTCGTCCGAGCTCATCACACGTATTCGCGAAGAAGCCAAGCAAGTAAAGTAATCGAAAGGACGCGATATTCGGGAATTGGAATACAGAGCGCTTCGCTTACGGAGTACGGGAAAGAGACGAGACGCTTCGCTTCTAGAGGCTAGAAAATACAAGGAGCAAACCGTGCACGCATCGGGGATTTTGCTCTTTCCGTATTCTGTCATCGGTATTCGGTATTCAGGATCTTGAATACAGAGCGCTTCGCCTACGGAGTATGGGAAAAGCAGAAAGCAGTGCCTAGGACCTAGGATCCTAGGCACTTCTTTACCCCTTCATTTCAGCGGCAAAGTTGAGCATGCGGTTGAGCGGGATTAACGCTTTTTCGCGCACGTTATCATCAACGTGGATTTCATGCTCTTCGCCGCCGTTTTCAAGCGCGTTTTCAATCGCTTTGAGGCCGTTCATCGCCATCCATGGGCAGTGGGCGCAGCTTCGACAGGTGGCGCCGGCGCCGGCGGTGGGGGCTTCGACCAATTCTTTGTCTGGCACCATTTGCTGCATTTTGTAGAAAATGCCTTTGTCGGTGGCCACAATTAGCTTTTCATTCGGCAGCGTTTGCGCCGCTTTAATCAGCTGACTGGTTGAGCCAACGGCATCCGCCATTTTTACCACGCTGGCTGGTGATTCGGGGTGAACGAGAATCGCGGCGTCAGGATAAAGGTGCTTCATTTTCTCAAGCGCTTGGGCTGAAAATTCATCATGCACCACGCATTCGCCTTGCCATAGGACCATGTCCGCGCCAGTTTCTTTTTCGATATACGCGCCAAGGTGACGATCTGGGGCCCAGATAATCGGCTTATCTTGGCTGTCTAGGTGCTCGACAATTTCTAGCGCGATGCTTGACGTCACCACCCAATCGGCACGGGCTTTGACGGCAGCCGAGGTGTTGGCGTATACCACCACGGTATGATCCGGGTGAGCATCACAAAACGCGGTGAATTCGTCCGCTGGGCAGCCTAAGTCTAACGAGCACTCGGCGTTGAGCGTGGGCATTAAGACGGTTTTTTCTGGGGTGAGAATTTTGGCGGTTTCGCCCATAAAGCGAACGCCAGCCACAATTAGGGTTTTGGCTGGATGTTGATTGCCAAAACGGGCCATTTCTAGCGAATCTGCCACGCATCCGCCGGTTTCTTCGGCGAGGGCTTGGATTTCAGGATCCGTGTAATAGTGAGCAACAAGTACCGCGTCTTTTTGTTTTAATAGTTGTTTGATGCGCGCAACGTGTTGTTGTTTTTCTTCGTCACTCAGTGCCATCGGTTTCGGCGGAAAGGGATAAACCCTTTGCGACGTTTCAATCACTTGGCTCATGGGATTACTCATGCTTACTTCCAGTCCGGGGCTTCCAGTCCGGGTAGTATAACGCGAGTAGAGCTAGAGTCCTAGAGCGTAGGTCCTAGGTGACGGAGGACGGAATACGGAATACGGAATACGGAATACGGAATACGGAAAAAGCATATCGTGCCAGCTTTTGCTTTTCCCGTATTCTGTAAGCGAAGCGCTCTGTATTCCCACTCCCGAATACAGATAACTGAATACAGAGTACAGAAAGAGCAAAAGGACAATGCGCGCACGAGTTGCCTTTTCCCGTATTCCGTAAGCGAAGCGCTCTGTATTCCCATTCCCGAATACAGATGACTGGATACAGAGTACAGAAAGAGCAAGAGCGCAGAGGCGGCAACGATCTTGCTTTATCTTAACCTACATCGCATTTTTGGCTTGTTTGGCGCTGGTTGAGTCTGGGTAGGTATCAATCACTTGCTGGAAGTATTGATCGGCTTGGTCGCCGTTACCTTGTTTTTGCGCAATCAGGCCGAGTTTTAGCAGTGCGTCGGCGCGTTTGTTGGAGTCTTTAAACTCGCTCACCGCGGTAAACTCTTGGTTTGCCTGTTCAAAATTATTTTTAGAGAAATAAAGTTGGCCGAGCCAATAGTGGGCGTTTGCCGTGTATACCGACTCTGGGTATTGGGCTAAAAAGGCTTTAAACGCTTTGGTGGCGCCTTGGTAATCTTTCTCTTTTAAGATTAGATTGACGGCGGCTTCATACGCGGCGTTTTCGCTTTTGTCATCGGTAAAGCTGACTGGTGAGGCGTCTTTCGCGGTGTCTTTCGGCGCAGGCGTCGCTTGCTTGGCGGTTCTGAGCGTATCAACCTCACGATAAAGATCCCGTTGGCGTTCAACGACCTGTTTGATCTCGTAGCTGTTGCGTTCAACATTGCCGCGTAATGTACTTAGTTCTTGCGCCATTTGATCGAGTTGACGTTGCATATCAAGCTGCATTTGATTACGCGCTTGTAGCATGCGTTCTAACCGATCGACGGTGGTGCTACCCGCCCCTACTTCTGTCACCGGAGCTGATGTGGCAGCCACGGGGGCTGCCACACTCACCAGTAACGCCAGCGCGAGGGTTCGCACAGAGTTACTGTTTATTTTCATACTCGTTTCCACTACCTATCGGCTGGATTAGTACACTAATACCGAACGGCGGTTTTTGGCGTAAGCTTCTTCGCTTTGGCCAAGTACCAAGGGTTTCTCTTCACCGTAGCTCACGATAGAGATTTGGCTTGCTGGTACGCCTAGCGCTTGCAGGTACTTAGACACGGCTTCGGCACGACGCTCGCCCAGTGCAATGTTGTACTCTGGGGTACCACGCTCATCAGCATGGCCTTCGACGACCACTTCCATGGCTGGGTTGTCACGCAGGTAAGTCGCGTGCGCGTCCAGCATGTCTTCGTATTGTGGCAGAACTGACGAATCGTCAAAGTTGAAGTAAACGGTTTGCGACTGACGTAGCTCTTGGTTACGGATTTGTTGCTCGGTCATTGCGCCTTGGCCGTCAACCGGTGATACCACGGTGGTGCCGTTTTGGTTGGTGGATTGACCTGCATCACTGCCTGTCGCGCTGTCGCTCGAGCTACACGCAGCCAGAGTTAACATTGGCAGTGCCACCGCCAGACCTTTCAGTACTTTATTGATTTGCATTCTATTTTCCTTTTCTAGAAAGTTAGCGCACGTTGTTTAAATTTAAAAAACTACAGGTAAGGTGACCAGGCTGGTGCACGCACGCGCCCGTTGGTTGCCGGTAACCGCGCTTTAAAGCGGCCGTCGATTGAGACGAGTGACAACACATTCTTACGTCCATATACCGAGCTGTAAATCACCATGCTGCCATTTGGCGCAATACTTGGCGACTCATCCAACAAGGTTTTGGTTAGGATTTGCACCGCCCCGCTGTTTAAGTCTTGTTTTGCAATGTTGTAGCCTGACGCTGATTGATTCACCATGATCAAGTGGCGGCCATCAGGGGTCAGTTGTCCCCCCATGTTTTGATTGCCTTCCCACGTGATCCGTCGGCTAGTTCCATCTTCTAAATTTACGCGATAAATCTGTGGTTTGCCACCCCGGTCCGAGGTGTAGATGAGCGAGTTACCATCGGGATCCCAAAATGGTTCGGTGCTATTGGCACGACCATGGGTAATTTGAGTCAGTTTTTTACTGTTCAGGTCGAAGGTATACACCTGTAGGCTACCGGTTTTCGACAGCACCATGGCGAGCTTGCTACCATCGGGTGAAAACTGTGGCGAACCATTGTGGCGCGGGTAAGAAGAGATCTTCTCTCGCTCACCGGTGTAAATATCCATCAGAAAGATTTCGGCTTGGCCGTTTTCAAAGCTAACATAGGCCAATTGACGACCATCCGGTGACCACGACGGTGACATCAGTGGCTGTTTAGAGCGCAAGATCAAGCGTTCGTTATAGCCATCGTAATCCGACAAACGCAGTTGGTAGGGGTAGTCGTTTTCTTTATCGATCACCACATAGGCGATACGAGTCAAAAAGGCCCCTTTTTCGCCGGTGAGCTGTTCATACACAATATTGGCAATGCGGTGGGCATAGCGGCGTAAATCGCTTTCTTTGACCGTGGCACGGTTGTTAACCAGCAAGTGATCATCGGTTTGTACCAGCTGGCCATCGGCGCCTAGGCCTTTGCTGTCGCCGCCGGTGAGCTGGCCACGCACAATATCAATCAGCTGGTAGTCAATCTGATAGCGGCCATCCGATGTCGGCGTCACGGTACCGGTGACCACGGCATCCACCCCGAGCGAGGTCCAAGCGTTGTAATCGACGTCAGCGTCTTTGTAAGGCGTTTGCGGCATATCGCTGACTGATAATGGATTAAACTTACCACTGCGGCGTAAATCAGACCCCACGACCGCGGAGATATCTTCAGGCATATCGCCTTGCCCTTTCCATTGAAACGGGATCACGCCAATGGGCCTCGCTGTGTTCACCCCTTCGGTGATCACCAATTTAAGCGCCGCATGCGCCGGTTGGGTCAGTAACGACAAACACGCCAACAGCATGACAACGGCGGCAACTCGCCACATCCGCACTCGATCCTGACGCTGATTTGTCACACGGTTTGTGCCACCACAGGGGCTCACTTCCATCATGTTTTTTATCCTGTCGGTTAATTAGGTCGAACGGTTAACTCGATATCACGTAACTTGGCAATAATATCGCCATCGTCTGGCATTGGAAATTGTGATACGGACGCGACCGCGGTTTTTGTTGCACGACACAATCGCGAGTTGCCCGCTTTTTGTTCCACATTAAGCAATAGGCCGGTAGGTGACAAGCGCATATTGACCACACACTCTTGGCCACTTAAACCATCATCAACAATCAGTCTTTGTTGGATCATTTGCGTAAAAATGGCGCCGTATCGCGCCACTTCGTCGTCCACAAATTGTCCGCGCGCGCTTTGCCGTTGGCTGGCTTCCGATTCCAGCCCCGAAAACAAATCATTAAGCGCCGCTTCTTGCTCTTGCTGTTGCCGTTTGGCTTCTTGCGCCCGGCGCTCGGCCTCTTTTCTCGCTTGTTCGGCTTCTTTGCGCGCCTGCTCTGCCTCTTTTAACGCTTGCTCTTCGGCTTTGCGCTTTGCCTCAAGCTTGCGTTGGCGTTCAGCTTCGGCTTTGCGTTCAGCCGCCAGTTTTTCTTGCCGCGCTTTCTCCGCTTTTTCCGCCGCCAATTCCGCTTTCCGTTGTTGTTCTAACTTGCGCTGACGTTCGCGTTCGGCTTGTTCTGCTTGTTGTTTGGCAAGGCGTGCTTGTTCTTTGGCCTTGGCTTGCTCTTCGGCAATCCGCTTTTGTTCTTCTCGTGCTTGACGTTCCGCCTCGAGCTTTTTCCGTTTCACTTCGCGTAAGCGCTGTTCTTCTTGCTCCCGTTGCTGTTCGAGCTGCTTGGCTTGCTGCTCTAACCGTTTGAGTCGTTCAGCTTCTTCGCGTTTGGCTTGGTTACGTTGCTCACGGATTTTTTGCGCTTGTGCATTGACCACAGCCGGATCAATCACAGTGGCTTCAATCGAGCGCCCCGCTTTCGGGGTTGGCTTGGTGTCTGAGCTAAAATCTGCGCCCCATAACAGCACAATCACTAACAAGACGTGTAGCCCGCCTGAAATGACAAGCGCGGGCACCAATGAGTCTTTTTTCTTGCCCTTGGTGGTCTGCTCTCTATTGTTTGGTTCGTTCATCACCCTCACCTACGACTCATATGGCTCTGTCATCAAACCGACTGACGAGACACCCGCTTGATTTAAGGCATCAAGCGTTAGGATGATTTCGGAATAAGGCACACGGCCATCACCGCCGACTAAGACGGGGGATTTAGGGTTAAGCTGAAGTTCGGCTTTCACCCGCACTAAGATTTCTTCTAGGCTGAGCCCTCGGGTCATATCACCATTGTTGACACTGAGCCCGAGCTGGCCGTCTTGGTCCACTTCCACAATGATGAACGCGCCGCTGTCTTCTTCTTCCGCCAACTCTGCCGCTGTTTTGGCCTGTGTAGTCTGTGGTAAATCGACATCGACGCCTTGGGTCACAAACGGCGCGGTGACCATAAAGATAATCAGCAACACCAGCATCACGTCAATGTAGGGTACCACATTGATTTCTGCCGTCATTTTGCGTCGTTTCGGTTGATACGCCATGGATTACTCCTGGGTTGCCGCAAACGCTTGACGGTGAAGAATACTCGAGAATTCTTCCATAAAGTTCATGTAGTTGTGTTCAAGCTTGCTCACTTTGGCTGTGAGGCGGTTATACGCCATCACCGCGGGGATCGCTGCAAATAAGCCCATGGCGGTCGCGACCAAGGCTTCGGCGATCCCGGGGGCGACCATCGCCAGAGTCGCTTGTTTCACCGCACCGAGCGCAATAAAGGCGTGCATGATGCCCCACACGGTGCCAAATAGGCCAATATAGGGGCTAATTGAGCCCACGGTAGCCAAAAATGGAAGATGCGTTTCAAGCTCTTCCACTTGCTTAGATAGGGAGACACGCATTGCCCGTGAGGTGCCTTCCATCACCGCGTCGGGCACTTTGTCGTTGCTGCGATGCAAGCGGGCAAATTCTTTAAACCCGGCGTAAAAGATTTTCTCGCTGCCAGTAAGGTGGTCTTTGCGGGCTTGTACTTCTTGAAATAGTTGCGACAGATCGATCCCAGACCAAAATCGGTCTTCAAACCGTTCTGCTTTACTAAAGGCTTGCTGCATCACTTTGGAGCGTTTGATGATCATGGCCCAAGACGCCACTGACATACCCAGTAATATCAGCATCACGGCCTTCACAAGCAGGCTTGCTTGCAAAAACAGGTCGAGAATGGAAAGTTCAGCGGTCACGTCATCATCTCCGATTTAATCTGTGTTGGAATCGATTTGGGTTTCATGGTGGCTGGGTCGACACAGGCTATCTTAACCGTTGCCACACACAATGCTTTTTGATCAGAATTCACCAAGCTTTGACAAAACGTCATGCTAGCGCGCCCCATGGCTGACACTGTGGTGACAACATCAAGGGCATCATCCAGCCGTGCACCGCGGTGAAAGTCGATATCCATGTGGCGCACCACAAACGCATAGTGCTCGGCAAACAAGGCCTGTTGATTGACACCGATTTGGCGTAACAGTTCAGTGCGCGCACGCTCAAAGTACTTGAGGTAATTGGCGTGATAAACCACCCCGCCGGCGTCTGTGTCTTCATAATAAACACGCACGGGCCAACGAAACGGCGTTGATTCAGTCATGACTGTATCCATATAGGTTCAGCGATAGGCAATTACTATACCTAAGTTATCGATGTATAGAAATGCTGAAGCCGCGCGGTCGCTGCATTGGTGGCCCATGAAGGGCGCAAGAAGTGATATGCCGCAAAAAACACACAATGACTCTGCTGCCAGTGATGAAAAAAGCACCACTTGGGTGCTTTTGTCATTCGTTTGTCACTTTGCGCTTGCTCACCGAGCGTTTGGCTCAACTAGCGTAGCCACATCAAGGCGAGCAAAAGAAGGGACACGCCCCACCCTAATGGCGGCCAAGTAAGCCAGCGGCTCCCTTTGCCTTGCGCTGTAAAGCCGACAGCGTGAATCACGCCCAAGCAGGTGGCGTAAAGTAGGCCCACGCCCATGAGGAACGTGACGCCGCCCATGCGCTGCGCGAAGGCTTCAGGCGCCCACATCACTTGGCCCCCCCAGCATAATGCACTGGCCAATGAGAGCAGCCGCCAAAGACCAGAAAAATCCTGGCCTAACGGAGCGGGTTGGCGATCACTCATTATCGTGATCCATGGCTTCGGTATGCTCAAGCCATAACGCATTGATGATCCCGAAGGCGCATGCCAGCAGCACACCGAGAATCCACGTGAAATACCACATATGCAGGCTCCTTACTTAGTACAGTGAATGTTTGTTGTCTTCAATATATTGCGCATCTAAGCGACCGAACATCTTAATGTAGCACCACAAGGTGTAAGCCAAGATAATCGGCACAAAAATCGCAGCGACGATAGTCATAATCGATAATGTCAGTTCGCTCGAGGTGGCATCCCACATGGTCAAACTATGACTTGGGAAGGTGCTCGATGGCATTACAAAGGGGAACATCGCGATACCCGCGGTCAAAATTACCCCAGCAATGGCCAAGCTCGAGAACAAGAAGGCCCAGCCACCACGCTCAACGCGAGACGCCAGCAGTGCCAATAGTGGCATCACCGCACCGACAATGGGAGCTAACCAAAGGATTGGCATCGCTTGGTAGTTGTGCATCCACGCGCCGCTTTGCACCGCCACCTCTTTCGCCAGTGGGTTAGACGCCGCTTGGTTCGCCGCTTCACTGATCACCACAAAGCCTTCCAGGTTTTGTACCCAAAAGCCCGCCGCCACAAACAAGACGGTGGTCAGTAGCGCACATAGTTGCGCCACATTGCGTGCCCGTACATGCAGCGCATCGGTGGTTTTCATTTGCAGCCAGGTTGCCCCTTGCAGCACCACCATAAACAGACTTACAAGGCCACACACCAGTGCGAATGGATTAAGCAGTGCGAAAAAGCCACCGGTGTAGGTTGGGATCAACAGCTCGCTTAACTGAAATGGTACGCCTTGCAGCAAGTTGCCAAAGGCGACACCGAAAATCACAGGCGGTATAAAACCACCGGCAACCAGGCCCCAGTCCCAGGCAGTACGCCAGCGCTTATCATCAATTTTTGAGCGGTAGTCAAAGCCCATGGGACGGAAAAATAACGCCGCCAGTGTGAGCACCATCGCGATATAAAACCCAGAGAATGACACTGCATAAACCAGCGGCCAGGCAGCGAATAATGCCCCACCCGCGGTGACTAGCCAAACTTGGTTGCCTTCCCAGTGCGGGGCGACAGAGTTAATCATCACCCGGCGCTCGCTATCCGTTTTGCCGATCAGGGTGAGCAAAGCGCCCACCCCCATGTCAAAGCCATCGGTGACGGTAAAGCCAATCAGTAGCACCCCAATAAGCGCCCACCAGATCAGCCGTAACATTTCATAATCAAACATGCTATCTCTCCTTATGCTTCAATCTGGCGGCTGAAATCCGCTTCTGGATTGCCTTTTTGTTCAAAGTGGTAGCGGCYGGTTTTGAGGCTACTTGGCCCCAAGCGCGCAAACTTGAACATCAGATAGAGCTCGGCGACGAGAAAGACGGTGTAGAGCGAACAAATCGCCACCATCGAGAAGATGATATCGCCTGCAGCGAGGTTAGAGGCGGCCATATGCACTGGTAAAATCTCACCCACAGCCCAAGGCTGACGACCATATTCGGCAACAAACCAGCCCGCTTCACAGGCAATCCAAGGCAGCGGAATACCAATCAGTGCCAGTTTGAGTAGCCAAGGTTTTTGATCAATACGTTGACGGCAGGTTTGCCAGAAGCTCATGCCAAAGATAAACAGCATCGCAAAGCCACAAGCCACCATGATCCTGAAGCTCCAGAACAGCGGTGCCACGTGTGGAATAGAGTCTTGTGCCGCTTGCTGAATTTGCCCTTCGGTGGCATCAACCACTTTATCGGTATAAGGCTTGAGCAGCAGACCATAACCGAGGTCATTTTTCACTTCATTAAAGGCGGCTTTAGTTTCAGACGATGTCTCGCCGGCACGCAATTTTTCTAGCAATGCGTACGCCTGCATCCCGTTGCGGATACGGGTTTCGTGCTCAGCAATCAAATCGGTTAAGCCTGTCACTTCTTTATCCAGTGAGCGCGTGGCAATGATCCCCATCGCATACGGGATTTTGATCGCATAATCGGTTTGCATGGTGTCTTGATTAGGAAGACCCACCACGGTGAAGGCTGCTGGCGCTTCCTCGGTGTGCCATTCGGCCTCAATCGCCGCCAATTTGACCTTTTGCACATCGCCCAGCTCATAACCGGATTCATCACCCAGAATAATGACCGAGACGATCGCGGCCATACCAAAGGAGGCAGCAATTGCAAACGAGCGACGTGCGAAGGCGAGATCACGCCCTTTCAGTAGGTAGTAGGCACTGATACCGAGCACGAACATTGCCCCGGTGGTGTAGCCTGCCGCGACGGTGTGAACAAATTTAACTTGTGCTACCGGGTTAAAGACCACATCGGCAAAGCTCACCATTTCCATACGCATGGTTTCAAAGTTGAACTCCGAGCCGACTGGGTTTTGCATCCAGCCGTTTGCGACCAGGATCCAAAGCGCGGAAAAGTTAGAGCCTAACGCCACCAGCCAAGTGGTGACCAAGTGCTGACGTTTACTGAGACGATCCCAACCAAAGAAGAATAAGCCCACAAAGGTGGATTCAAGGAAGAAGGCCATCAACCCTTCAATGRCAAGCGGGGCGCCAAAAATATCCCCGACATAGTGGGAATAGTAGGCCCAGTTGGTCCCGAATTGAAACTCCATGGTGAGGCCGGTTGCCACACCGAGCGCAAAGTTAATCCCAAAGAGTTTACCCCAAAACTTGGTCATGTCTTTGTAGATTTGCTTGTCGGTCATCACGTATAACGATTCCATGATGGCCAGCAAAAATGCCAAACCTAGCGTTAGGGGAACAAACAGGAAGTGATACATCGCGGTCAGCGCAAACTGCAGCCGCGATAAATCGACGATATCGGTAATCATGGTCACTCCTTTACACCGCTTTCGGTGCCGATACAGTTGTATCGCTCGTTTTACTTTCTCACCCTGCATGGCCGCCAAACCGCTGGCCGGTGCGGGGAAAGCGCTACACTTTCTCAAGTCACTGCTTGCATGTTACACGCTTGAAACACTCAAGTTACTTAATAGTTAAATATATTC